>JARROU010000001.1:0-24443 GCA_037383585.1 Campylobacterales bacterium
ACGATACCTTTGTTCCCGTGAAGTCCGGCCATCTTGTCCCCGACGTTGAGCTTGCGCTTCGTCGCGACCTAGAGTTTGACGTATTTGACAACGCCGTTCGGAAGGATGTCGTCTTTTTCCAGGATCGTCAGTTTCTCTTCGTGCTCGTCGCGGAACTTTTTCTTCTCTTTCTGGAAGTGGTTCTTCGTCTTGTTGTACTTGGCCTGGACGTCTTCACTGTACGCTTTGACAATGTTGTTCATCGCAAAACGGTTGACGTTCTCAAGGTCTTCCGCCTTGATCAGATCACCGGCTTTGTACTCGTTCCCGTTTGCCGTGACGTCATTTTCAAGCGGCGCCTGCGTCAGCAGGGAGACGACGCGCATCATCTCCTCTTTGTCGATCATCAACAGACGATCGTAGTGCTCGCGTTCGAGTTCGTCGCGTTCCGCTTTTTCCATTTCGAGGGTACGCGGATCCTTGTCATAGCCTTTTTTCGTGAAGACTTTGACGTCGACGACGACCCCTTCCATGCTCGGCGGGCAGTAGAGCGACTTGTTAACGACGTGTCCGGCTTTTTCGCCGAAGATGGCACGCAGGAGACGCTCTTCCGGTGTCGGTTTGACTTCCCCTTTCGGTGATACTTTACCGACCAGGATCATACCGCCCTGTACATAGGTACCGATCTTCACGATCCCGCTGTCATCCAAGTGGGCCAGATCCTCATCGCGAACGTTCGGGATGTCGCGGGTGATCTCTTCGACACCGTGTTTCAGTTCGCGCGCTTCGGCCTCTTTCTCGTAGATGTGAACCGACGTATAGGCGTCTTCACGGATCAGCTTTTCGCTGATGACGATCGCATCCTCGAAGTTGTATCCGTTCCACGGCATAAACGCGACCAGCGCATTCTGTCCGAGAGCAAGCTCACCCTGATCCATGTTCGGACCGTCGGCGATGACCTGGCCGGCTTCCACCTTCTCACCGACCTTGACGATCGGCTTTTGGCCGAAGGTCGTATTCTGGTTCGTACGCAGGTTTTTCTGCAGCGGGTAGTAGTCGATGACCGCACCCTCTTCATCCTTGCTGATGACATAGATGTGGCGGGCGTCGATCTTCTCGACGATGCCGGCGCGCTTGGCTTTGACGCTTTCCCACGCATCGCGGGCGACCAGTTTCTCGACCCCCGTACCGACCATCGGTGCGGACGGCTTGAGAAGCGGTACCGCCTGGCGCTGCATGTTCGATCCCATAAGTGCACGGTTCGCATCGTCGTGCTCGAGGAACGGAATCAGCGACGCGGCAACCCCGACGACCATGTTTGACGACAGGTCCATATAATCGGCATCCATCGGCGATCCGAGAATGATCTCGCCGTCTTTGCGCAGCTCGATCAGGTCTTCGACGAACTTGCCGTTCTCGTCGACCTTGTTCGATGCCGCCGCGATCGTCATGCCTTCTTCCTGGGTCGCCGTCAGATAGACAACGTTCTCTTCACCGTACTGCACCATACCGTCTTTGACGATGTTGTACGGTGCCTCGATGAAACCGTGCTCGTTGACTTTCGAATACGTCGCGAGGGTGTTGATCAGACCGATGTTCTGGCCCTCCGGCGTCTCGATCGGACAGATACGGCCGTAGTGCGTCGGGTGGACGTCACGGACTTCGAAGCCGGCACGCTCTTTGACGAGACCGCCCTCACCCAGTGCGGAGAGACGGCGCTTGTGCGTTACTTCCGACAACGGGTTCGTCTGGTCCATGAACTGGCTCAGCTGACCGCCGGAGAAGAACTCCATGATCGTGCTGGTGATCATTTTCGAGTTGACCAGGTCGTGCGGCATCAGATCCGCCATCGGACCGCTCATCGTCGAGAGCTTGTCCTTGATCGCCTTTTGCATTTTGATCAGACCGTTGTGCAGTTCGTTTCCGAGCAGCTCGCCGATCGAACGGATACGACGGTTACCGAGGTGATCCCGGTCGTCGATGTGGCCCGTGCCGTTTTTGACCTTGATGACGTACTTGACCGTATTGATGATATCTTCATTCGTCAGAACCGTGACGTACTCAGGAATGTCCTGCCCGAGCTTGTGGTTCATTTTCATACGGCCGACGCGGGTCAGGTCGTAGCGTTCCGGATCGAAGAAGAGCTGGTTGACGAACGCTTTCGCCGCTTCTTTCGTGACCGGTTCGCCCGGGCGCATGACCTTGTAGATACGGATCGCAGCGAGGTCGTTCTCATCCTCGATCTCTTCGGTCTGCTTGAGCAGCTTCAGCGAATCTGCATCTGCGACGAACGCGTTGATGATCGAACTGTCGACGCCGGATGCCAGGTCGTTCGCGATCACGAAAGAGCTGATGCCCGCTTCGGCGATTTTTTTGAGCTTGAGCTCATCGATCGCGGTCATCGTATCAAACAGGACTTCGCCGGTTTCGGGATTGATGATCGGCTCGGCCAGGTGGCGTTCGACCAGGACATCTACCGGGTACTGGACACGCTTGACGCCGCTTTCGACCAGTTTCTGGACTTTCTTGGCAGAAAGACGCTTACCGGCAGCGACAAGGACGTTGCCCTCTTCGTCGCGAAGGTCGAAGTCCAGGCGGCCTTCGAACTGGTCCGGCTCAAACGGCATCAGGAAGGCGTTGTCGACGATTTCAATCGTCTGCATCGGATAGAAGAGCTTCAGGATGTCCTGTTTGCTGTAACCGAGGGCGCGGAACATGATCGTGACCGGCACCTTTCGGCGCTTGTTGATGCGCATGTACAGGATGTCTTTCGGGTCGTACTCGAAGTAGAGCCAGGAACCGCGGTCCGGGATGATCTGACCGGTGTAGATCAGTTTGTTGCCCGCCGTGGTCGCTTCTTCTTCTTTGAAGATGACGCCCGGGCTGCGGTGCAGCTGGTTGACGACGACGCGTTCAACTCCGTTGATGACGAAGGAGGTACGGTCCGTCATCAGCGGGATGTCGCGGATAAAGATGGACTGCTCTTTGATCTCGCTGACGCCTTTTTTCTCTTTGGTGTTTTCGTCGCGTTCCCAGAGGACCAGACGCGTCTTCATGCGCAGTGAGACCGAATAGGTCAGGCCGCGTTCCATACATTCGCGTACGGTGTATTTCGGCGTGCCGATCTCTGAACCCATGTATTCGAGCGTGATGCGGTTTTGGGCATCGTGGATCGGAAATACAGACTGGAAGACACGCTCCAGGCCGCTCTCAGCACGATCCTTCTGGTCCATCATCAGAAAACTTTCGTATGAACTCAGTTGAAGCTGCAGAAGATTGGGTACATCAATTTGTTGGGTGGTTTTAGCGAAGTCAACACGTAAGCGGTTTCCGGAATAGAGTGTGTTTAACATATAGGCTACCTCGAATGAAGTTAAATTACTGAATGGACTTCAGTAAGTGCAGTGTCAAAGCAGGCGTCCCTGCTATAAACGACGTAAGGGCACTTTTGCCAGCCGTACCAAAACGGATGGCAAAAGCGCCCGGAAAATAGCTCGGAAGGCGGCGCCTTCCGAAGGGTATAAAACTTACTTGACTTCGACGGAAGCGCCAGCTTCTTCGAGCTGTTTTTTCGCATCTTCTGCAGTTTCTTTGTCAACGCCTTCTTTGATGACAGAACCGGCAGATCAACGGCTTCTTTCGCTTCTTTGAGGCCGAGACCAGTCAGGCCGCGGACAACTTTAATGACGTTGATTTTCTTCGCGCCCGCATCAGTCAGGACAACGTCGAATTCAGTTTTTTCTTCAGCGGCAGCGCCTGCTTCAGCAGCAACGCCAGCAACAGCAACCGGCTGTGCAGATACGCCGAATTTTTCTTCGAACTCTTTAACGAGTTCAGAGAGTTCAAGAACAGAGAGGTTAGAGATGTACTCGAGTACGTCTTCTTTAGTTACAGCCATTTTAATCTCCTAATGGTTATTGATAATAATTAAGCCTCTTCCTCGCGCTTTTTTCTAAGCGCATCGAGACCGATAGTAAAGTTGGTAAGCGGTGCCATCCAAGTAGCAGCCAGCATTCCAAGCAACTCTTCGCGACCCGGCAGTTTTGCAAAGGCTTCGATCTTCGCTTTGTCCGCAGGCTCTTTGTCGAGGTAACCCGCTTTGATGCTCAGCTTCTCGTTTTTCTTTGCGAAATCCGCAGCAACTTTTGCTGCAGCGACCACGTCGTCGGACCAGATAAAGATGTTCATATCTTTCAGCTCGACGCCGCTCATCTCTGCATTGTTCAGTGCGATGTTCGCCAGGGTATTCTTGACAACCTGGACATTAGCGTCTTTCGCGCGCGCCATTTTGCGCAGCTCTTCGAGTTCGCTTACACCGAGACCTTTGTAGTCACAGATTACGACGGCAGTAACACTACCAAACTGCTCCGTCAGATAGTTGACGACTTCAGTTTTTTCAGCTCTTGTCATTCATTCTCCTTTCCAGACTTTAACTTCAAGCGGGGCGGGAAAGGCCGATTAAGCAGCGATGGCTGCCCCCAGCTCTCTTCAGTCCAAAGATTTCAGATCTTCGTAATGAAAATCTTGCGTCTGAAATCCCCGATTCCAAACGCAAAATTTTCAACCCGCAAACGCGGGAAGAGTCTTATTTGATGTCAGCGAGTTCGTTGAGATCAAATTTGACCGCCGGGCTCATCGTCAGAGAGAGCGCAGCATTTTTGATGTAACGGCCTTTTGCGGAAGCCGGTTTTTGCTTGTTGATCGCGGTAACGAATGCTTTGATGTTCTCAGCGATTTTATCAGAATCAAAGCTCGATTTACCAATGCCGGCGTGAATGTTGCCTTTTTTGTCAACACGGAAAGCGACCTGGCCGCCTTTGACGTTTTTGACCGCAGTCGCAACGTCCGGCGTAACCGTACCGGTTTTCGGGTTCGGCATCAGGCCTTTTGGCCCGAGGATACGACCGATCTTACCGACGACGCCCATACAGTCCGGTGCCGCAACAACGACGTCGAAGTCAATGTTGCCCGCCTGGATCATCTCGACCAGTTCGTCCGTGCCGACGATGTCCGCACCCGCTTCTTTGGCCTCGTCTACTTTCGCACCTTTGGCGAAAACGGCTACGCGAACTTTTTTACCTGTACCGTGAGGAAGCACAACGGCACCGCGAACCATCTGGTCCGCGTGGCGCGGGTCAACACCCAGGTTCATCGCGATTTCAACGGTTTCGTCAAATTTGGCAGACTTGAGCTCTTTTACGGCGGCTGCCGCTTCTTCAACGCTGTACTGTTTCGTTGCGTCGATTTTTTCATTCAGCTGCTTATAACGCTTGCTAGCCATATTATTCTCCTGAATTTATTCTGCCGCAGTTATTTGATATCTTTGCGGTCGAAGATATTGGTTACAGAATTACTCTGTAACTTCGAGGCCCATTGAACGGGCAGAACCGGCAAGAATATTTGCCGCCATCTCTTCATCGTCGGTGTTGAGATCTTCGATCTTCATTTTGACGACGTCCATCAGCTGCGCTTTTGTGATCTTGCCCACTTTGTTTTTAAGCGGATTGTCGGAACCTTTTTTCAGGCCCGCTGCTTTCATCAGCAGTTCGGATGCCGGCGGCTGTTTCGTAACAAAAGAAAAACTTCTGTCATTGTAAACGGTAATGACGACCGGGACTTTGAATCCCATTTTGTCTTTTGTTTTCTCATTGAACGCTTTACAGAATTCCATGATGTTCACACCGCGCTGACCCAGCGCAGGACCGACCGGCGGTGCCGGGTTAGCTTTGCCAGCTTCGATCTGAAGCTTGATGTAATCCATGACTTTTTTTGCCATTATGCTTCCTTTTCCTTTGTAAGATTAAATAATTTTTTCGACTTGCGTGTACGAAATGTCAACCGGCGTGCTGCGCCCGAAGATTGATACGTTGAGCTTCAACGTACCGTGTTCCAGATCGTACTCATCGACCGTACCCGTAAAGTTCGCGAACGGACCGTCGATAATACGGACCATTTCGCCGGTTTCGAAGAAGACCTTCGGCTTCGGCGCTGCACGGTTCTCAACACGGTCGAGGATCGTATTAATGTCGTTGTCGCTCAGCGGCGTCGGGTGGTTCGCCTCGCCGATGAATCCTGAAACGCGCGGGATCGACTGGATCAAGTGCTGCAGTTGCGTGTCAAGATCAACATTGATAAAGACATAACCGGAGTAGAGCGAACGTTCGCTGATCTTTTTCTTGCCGTCTTTTACTTCGATAACGTCTTCGGTCGGGACGACGACTTCCTTGATCTTATCGCCGATATTGTGCTCGTCGATCAGGTTCAGGATCGCGTTCTTGACGCTGCGTTCACTGCCGGCGTAGGTCTGGATAGAATACCACTGATGTGCCATATGTTCTCCCTTAGCCTAAAATCGCTGACAACGATGAAGACATGATCAGATCCACCAATGCCAAAAAGAGCGAAATAAAAGCAACAACGATCACGACGGCAAAAAAAGCCTGTTTCACCTGCGCTTTTGTCGGAAAAATGACTTTTGAGAGCTCGATGCGGGCGTTTCTGACATAACTGCTAAGTGTTGTTTTCATTTTCATTCCTCTTGAGCACCTCGAAGAATCCGGATGCGGGTTTTTCGAGATACTCATTGACATTCGCGATCACTGAAGCCCCAGGGCTGCATTGATCGAAAATGTGGCAGGCGAGGAGGGACTCGAACCCCCAACCATCGGATTTGGAATCCGGCGCTCTACCATTGGAGCTACTCGCCTATAATTCTCCCAGAGGGGAGAACGACTTACAGTTTTGCTTCTTTGTGAACGGTATGTTCGCGGCAGAACTTGCAGTATTTGCGTACCGAGAATTTCTCAGTATGCGTTTTCTTGTTTTTGCTCGTGTGATAGTTGCGGCGTGTGCACTTTTCACAAGCGAGGTGGATATTTTCACGCATGCTTTCTTCCTAGTTTGCGAATCGGGAGACCCGATTACGCAATGATTTTAGAAACGACGCCGGCGCCGACGGTACGACCACCTTCACGAATCGCGAAGCGTGTACCTTCTTCCATCGCGATTGGCGCGATGAGCTCAGCAGTGATGGCAACGTTGTCGCCCGGCATAACCATCTCAGTACCTTCCGGCAGAGTGATCGCACCAGTTACGTCTGTTGTACGAACGTAGAACTGCGGGCGGTAACCGTTGAAGAACGGCGTATGACGTCCGCCTTCCTCTTTAGAGAGGATATAAACTTCCGCTTCGAATTTCGTGTGCGGAGTGATTGAACCCGGCTTACAGAGAACCTGCCCACGCTCAACCGCTTCTTTTGCGATACCGCGGAGGAGGACACCACAGTTATCACCTGCAACACCACAATCCATCTCTTTACGGAACATCTCAACACCCGTAACAGTTGTTTTCTGAGTGTCTTTGATACCGACGATTTCGATCTCTTCGCCGACACATACTTGGCCACGCTCAACACGACCGGTAACAACCGTACCACGACCTGAGATTGAGAATACGTCCTCAACCGGCATCAGGAAGTCTTTGTCAGTTTCGCGTTCCGGCTCCGGAATGTATGCGTCAACTTCGTCCATCAGCTTGAGGATTTTTTCGCCCCACGGACCGACTTTACCTTCTTTTGCTTCTTCCAGCGCTTTCAGTGCAGAACCCGCAACGATCGGAGTGTCGTCACCCGGGAACTCGTACTGGTCGAGCAGTTCGCGGATTTCCATTTCGACGAGCTCGAGGAGTTCTTCGTCGTCAACCATGTCTTCTTTGTTCATGAAAACAACGATGTACGGTACACCGACCTGGCGAGAAAGCAGGATGTGCTCACGTGTTTGCGGCATCGGGCCGTCCGCTGCAGAAACAACCAGGATCGCACCGTCCATCTGTGCCGCACCCGTAATCATGTTCTTAACGTAGTCGGCGTGACCCGGACAGTCAACGTGCGCATAGTGGCGGTTGTCTGTTTCATACTCAACGTGAGACGTTGCAATCGTAATACCGCGCTCGCGCTCTTCCGGTGCGTTATCGATCTGATCGTAATCCATCAGCTCCGCTTCACCTTTAGTAGCGAGAACCGCTGTGATCGCAGCAGTCAGTGTAGTTTTACCGTGGTCAACGTGACCGATGGTACCGATGTTAACGTGCGGTTTCGTACGTTCAAACTTTTCTTTTGCCATTGTGTCCTCCGACATTTAAGAATTAATGGAAACGGAATTATACCAGATAAAGCGTACAAAATAGCTTTTTAGGCTCCCATTATTACTTCGGCATTACAAAGCGGTGCTCTTTTCAGGCCCGATGGAGCCCAGTAGCAGAATTGAACTGCCGACCTCTTCCTTACCAAGGAAGTGCTCTACCTCTGAGCTAACTGGGCAAATTGTAATTCTAAGTAATAATGGGAAACTAAAAACTATTATTGTAGTTGTGAAGTAGTAAACAATTATACTACAGCTCCCAGTGGAGCGGGAAACGAGACTCGAACTCGCGACCCTCAGCTTGGAAGGCTGACGCTCTAGCCAACTGAGCTATTCCCGCAATGGTGGTGAGAGGAGGATTCGAACCTCCGAAGGTAAAAACCAGCAGATTTACAGTCTGCCCTCGTTGGCCACTTGAGTATCTCACCACGGCCTGTTAAATCTGGTCTAACACTGTTTCTAATAAATGAAAATTCAATTTCAAAAAGATGGTGCCGGCACGAGAAGTCGAATCCCGGGCCTACTGATTACAAATCAGTTGCTCTACCAGCTGAGCTATGCCGGCGTGCTTTTGAAATTGAGCCAGAATTATAGTCGATTTCATTTTCGATGTCAAGGCTTTTTTGAAAAAATTTTGTACAATTTGAAAAAACGAGGAATTTCAATGATTTACACCCTTTTTTCGCCTTCGGAAGGAAAGCGTCCCGGCGGAGAAGATATGCCGCTCGACAGCGACATGATTCTTTTTGGCCTCGAACCGAGGAAAGCAATCCTCGACATCTATAACTCCATCGTAAGCGGAAGCGACGAAAAAGAGGTGCTCTCCCTTTTCGGACTTAAAAAGCCCGAGGATGCCGCCCCCTACCTTGCCGACATCTACACGGCGCCTACCCTGCCGGCGGTCGAACGCTATGACGGGGTCGCCTACGAATACCTGGACTATCCCACTCTTGATGCAGACGCGCGCTCCTATCTCGGGACGCACCTCATCATCTTCTCGAACCTTTTCGGACCGTTGAGGGGCGGCGACCGGATTCCCACCTATAAAGTAAAGCAGGGGAACACGATCGGTGACATCGCGCCGGAGCGCTATTACAAAGCGGCTTTCAACGACGCGCTTGACGCTATGACGAACGACAGCGAGATCCTCGACCTGCGCGCCGGCTACTACGACAAGTTCTTCAAACCGTCCCGGCCGGTCACATCAATGAAGTTCATCAAGGGGGGAAAAGTCGTCAGCCACTGGGCCAAAGCCTACCGCGGCATCGTGCTGCGCCACCTCGCCCAGCACCGCTTTGAAACGATCGACGCGCTGCTGGCCTCGGAGATCCCCGGACTGCACTGCAAAGAGCTCCTTGAGAAGAGGGGCAAGCGCGAAGCGGTCTTCGAGATTATTTCGTAGGGATTCTAGGATAAAATTTCATCATGAAAACTCTAAGCGATATCGAAAACACCCTCCACAACAAGCCGGCCGTCATGCTCTATTTCAGTGCACCGACCTGCAACGTCTGCCACGCCCTCAAGCCGAAGCTCTTCGAAGCCGTCGAACAGAACTTCGAGCAGTTTGAACTTGTCAGCATCGACATCTCGGAAACCCCCGAGATCGCCTCGCATTACAGCGTCTTTGCCATCCCGACCCTCGTCGTCTTCCTGGACGGACGGGAATTTCTGCGCAAAAGCCGCCACATGAGTGTCGCAGAGGTCATCGAAGCGATCCGAAGGCCCTACGAGATCATGATGCGCTGATTCAGCGCGAAAAGCTGAACCCGACGGAGAACTTCGTCACGTAGTGGTCGTAATCGATCAGACTCTCCCCGTAGCCGCTGAATCCCTTTACATACAAATAGACATCCTCCTGGCTCGTAACCGGATAGGACCAGGAGAGCTCCTGCGCCCCTTTGCCGGTTTCCACATTCTGCCGCAGCTTCAGCGTCGTGATGCTTTTGCCGTACGGCAGCATGAACTGAAGCGAACCGTGTCCCAGGTAATCGACCAGATCCGGATTGTCGTCCTGCCCCTCGTCCGGGATGCGGTGCCACAGCTTGAGCTCGGTAAAGACGCTTCCGAACTGAAAGACGGCCGAACCCCACAGATAGTTCCAGGAGCGTGATCGGTTCCGCAGATAGGGCGCAAGCGCTTCGTGTTCCGCCTCGCTGAGATTGACGTCGCTGAAGTCCTGCTCGGTGATATTCCCCTGCCCGTTGGATTGGTGGGCGAAACCGAACGAGAAGGTTTTGATCGGAACGTGTTCGGTGCGCACCGGGAACGTCACGAACACTTCGGGCTGGTAGTTCGTTTCGCGAAACGGCGCAGAGGCCGCGTAGAGCTGCCAGAAAGAGCGCTGCGTATAGGCGGCCGAATAGATCTCGTCCAGCCCCAGCAGATTGGGGAAGAAATCGAGCCGGAAACTGAGCTGCAGTTCCGCCTCGATATTCGTGTAATGGTCCGAGGGGGTATAGCTGTCGTAACGCCCTTCGCGGTACCCGAACGGCAGCAGATAGTTTTCATGGTACGCTTTGAGCCCGAAATCGGAAACGACGACCTTTTTGATGGTTTCGGCGGTCTCTTTGTCCTCCACCGGGTCCAGCTCCCGGTACAGCAGCAGCAGCCGCTTGTTCTTTCGGTGGAGCTCCGAATCCGCCGAAGCGGAGAAGTATCCCTGCGCCGATCGGCGGTACCATTCGTTCGCCTTTTCCCTGTCGGCGCCGACGCCTTCGCCCCGCTCGTACATCTTCGCGATCATATAGGCGGCATCCTCGTCCTTCGACTCCCGGTACGCCGCCACGAAGGTTTCAAACGCTTTCGAATAGTCGCCGATGCGGTAAAAGCCCATCCCCGCTTCGAAACGGCTCTGCGCCGCAAGCAGCGTGCACGACAAGATCAAAAAGGCAAGAATCCGCACGTCTTCCCTTACGCGCCGGCGTTTTCAGCGGGCAGGAATGCCAGCAGGGCTGCCGTCACGGCGACGTTGAGCGATTCGACGCCGCGGTTCATCGGGATCGCGACCTGCCGGTCGCAGAGGCCGGCGACGGCGGCGCTCATCCCTTCGCTCTCATTGCCAAGCACGAAGATCGAGCGTTTCGGAACGTCGAGCGTATGGATCGTCTCCTCCGCATGCGACGAGAGGCCGAAAACGGACCAGCCTGTTTCTTTGAGATCCGACAAAATTCCCGGCAGCGTGTCGCAGTAGTAGATCGGGAGCTTGAAGAGCGTGCCCGCACTCGCCTTCATCACCAGCGGCGAGAGCTTGGCGCTGCCCTGTTTCGGCAGCACGATGCCGTCGACATTGCCCGCCGCGGCCGAACGGATGATCATGCCGAGGTTCTGGGGGTTATGGATGCCGTCGAGGGCCAGAAGACGTCCATGCCCCACCGACATTTCCAGCAGCTCCGCCGCGCTCCGGTAGGTCGGGGCGATAATGTCGATCGCGACCCCCTGGTCCTGCTTGGCGTTTTTCGAGATGCGCGACAGGGCCGCCTTGGCGTGGTACTTTATTGGAATGCCGCGGGCGGCCGCCTTGGCGGTGATGCGCTCGATCACCCCTTCGGTTTTGTTCGATTCGGCCAGATGCAGCGCGTGCACCTCGAGCGTTTCATCCTCGAGCACCTCATCGACGACGTTGCGTCCGTAGAGCGTGATCACCCGGTCAAAAAAGGCTTTTTTCTTTTTGTAGGTCTGCGAATCTTTCATGAGCATATTATAGCGACGCATTGCAAAGGGCACCTCTAAAGGCTTCCCCCTCGGTATAATATACGATCATGAAAACCATCCTGCTCACCGCCCTCGCCGTCACCGTGCTCCATGCCGCCCCCCTTGAAAACAGCACCGTGGCCCATGATGTCCCCTACTACAAGGCGAAAGTGCGCAATACGGAGCTGATTTATTCGAAGGACAATCTTCCGTTCGCCCAAAGCGCTGCCGAGATCGAGACCGCGCTGCAGCCCCTGTACGAATCGCAGTACGGCTATGTCATGGACGAACCGCTCTACGTCGGACTCATCTCGGCGCGCAACCAGATCCCCAACGGGTTTTCGACGCCCTACCCGAACAACCGCCAGATCAACTACCCCGGCGGGGTGCTGATGGTCGACTATTTCGCTTCGCCCTCGTGGCTGAAGACCCTGCTCTATCACGAGAGCGCCCACAACTACCAGATGAACGTCAAAGCCGGTTCCGTCTCGCGCGACCTGCACGACGTCTTCGGGAACGGGTGGTTCTTCGCACCGTGGTTCACCCTGCCCAACATCACCGAGAGCCGCTTTCTGCTCGAAGGCAACGCCGTGCTCAACGAATCGTGGCACGGAAACGGCGGACGACTCTACAGCGGCCGATTCAAGGCGGCGACGCTGCAGCAGGCCAGGGCGGGATACCTGACGCCCGAGCGCGTCTACAACGACACCCACTATTTTCTTTACGGATCGCACTTCTATACGCTCGGAGGCTACTATCAGTACCACCTGGCCGAAACCTACGGACTGCAAAACGTCAACGCCTACTGGAAAGCCCATTCGCGCGACTGGTTCTGGCCCTTTTTCACCAACCGCGCTACCAAAGCCTCCGTCGGGGTCGATTTCGATACGGCGTTCGAAGGGTGGCGGAAGCGGATGGAAGCGGAAGCGGCCGAAATGGCGGACGTTGAAGGTGATGCGGTCGCCGCGACCCAGTTCTATACACCGCTCAACTCGGACGACGATGACATCGTCTTTATTATCAACCCGACGGGGCGCGCCTTCCCCGAACGCGTCGTTTACCATAAAGCCGACGGAAGCGTGACCCGGCACCGCAGCAGCCATATCGCGGGCAAGGTCGTAAAACTGCGCGACGGCCGGTACGCGACACAGGCGAGCGCCTTCACGTCGCCGTGGCAGATCCAGGCGGGCCTTTTCGACGATCACGGCAGGATCGTCGACGCAACGCAGTCCAGAGTCGTCGAGGGGTATCTGCGCGACGGCACGCCGGTCTACTTCGACGTCCCGGGCTCTTTCGATCAGCCGCAGCTCTATGTCGGGGATACCTTCTACGGCCGGGTCAACTCCTCGGTCTACATCGACCAAGACGACACCCTGTACTATTTCGTGCAGGGCGAAGGCAAAACACGCACCCTGTACAGAAACAGGACGCCGCTGTGCTCGATCAAGGGATATTACGGCAATGTCAGCGGTGTCGACAGCACCGGCGCCGTCTATTTCATCGCCAATACCGCCCGCGGCTCCGGCCTCTTTCGCTGCCATGATGGCCGCATCACCCGGGCGCACCCCGCCGACACGATCTTCGAAGCGCGTCTGATCGACGACAATCATGCCCTCGCCGCCGTCATGGGCGCCGATGCCTACCTGTACAAGAAGATCGCGCTCGAGTCCATCGACGAAACGCCGTACGAGGTAACGCTCTTTGTCGAACATGAGCCCTACTTTCATACCGACGGTACGGAAAGCACTGCGGGGGAAGCCCCCGAAATCGGTCTGGACCACCCGTACCATTCACTGCTGGAAATGCATTACAGCGGCACGAATATCGCTTTGGGCGCCGATTCGGAAGCCGGGCTTGTTTTTGACCTGGCGGTCAACTTCGCCGATCCGCTGACGCGCAATGCCCTTTCGGCGTACGCGGTGCGCAATCTGGATGAGTACACCCTTGGTGGTCTGCGCTACGCCAACACCGAGTTTTTCCTGAACGTCGATGTTTCCGCCTACGGCGTCATCGACCGGCCGCCCCTCAAGGCCGGTGTCGAGGACAACCGGCGCGATTACGGCGTCATCGTACAGACCGCCCTTCCGTTCGTGCGCAGGGGCTACGACAGCGCAACACTGCGTGCGAACTATTACCAGGACTACGAGAACAACAGCCGGGAGCCCGTTTCCGCCGCACTGGACCTGATGCGCTCCGAACAGTACGGTGTGAGCATGTTCCGAAACCTCTTGCTCTTCGCTTCTCCCTATGCCGCTTCCGATCGAGGCGACACGGCCCTGGGCGGCGAAGCCGCCTTCGAGTACGGCCTGCCTTACGAGTTCTATCTCAACCTCGGCGGCCAGTATTCCCACAGCGACGCCGCCTCCGCCGCCGATTCGCACGGCATCAAAGTGGTACGCGACCAGATCGCCACGCTCGCGGAAGGGGACCCGAGCACGCTCGTCATGCCCTCATTGCGCGACACGGCCTATGTCAAAAGCGCTGCCAAAGGCACCCTCGGGGCGAAAAAAGTGCTGAACCTTTCCGCATACGCTTTCACGTTTCCCGTCTCCCTGCGCCGCGAAGCGCTGTTTGCGGCCTACAGCCACTATGCGCTCGAATCCTTCGGCACCGCACTTGAAACGCAAAGGGCAAACGAAGCGGATGCGGGCATCGTCCTCGACACCCTCTGGATGAACCGGCTTCCCGTCCCGATCACCCTGCACTACCTCTACAACGACAACCCCCTGCTGGCCGAACGCCACGGCATCCGTCTCAGCATCGGTCTCGCCTATTGATCGCGGCCCTGGCGGCAGGATTCAATAATCGAGGCTGAACCCCAGACCGATGTTGTATCCCCGCAGGCCGTCGGCCTGTATGGTGCTGACCTCCAGGAAGAAGCGTTCGATGTAGTTCATCGTTTCCGTCACGTACCAGTACGCCACGCCACCGACGGTGCCGTAGCCGTCGAACTTGACCACCTTGTTGATGTCCCCGCCCAGATAGCTGCCCCGCAGATAGCCCTCGAATGTGAGGTTCATATCCCGGTAAGTCGCGATCGTCGGGGTTTCGCTCCCGATCGTAAAGGAGGTCACGTTGGTCTGCGACGAGAAGGTGCTAAGCTGCTCGACATCGATGGCGCTTTTCGTCTCGAACAGTTCGTACGATAGGGTGGCGTAGGGCTTGAATCCGGCCCACTCTTTGCGGTACTCGAGGGAGAGGAAAAAGCGGTAGGAGATGTTGTCGTTGTAGCTGCCGTCGAAAAACCCCTCGACCACCTCCCCCGTTTCGCTGTTGTCGCGCGAGGTGACCCCGACACGCGAATAGATCGCTTCGAGGCCGCTGAGCCCCTCAAAGCCGTTGGTATCTTTGTACCGGATCCCACCGCCGGCCCCGAAGGCATAGGTACGCAGCTTGTTGGTCGCCGTCAGCCGAATGTCACCGCCGATGTCGACGGTCGAACCGTTGATGTCCGTCGTCATCGTCGTCTCGCTGTAGCCGACCCCGCCGATAAAAAAAGCGTTCCACCCCTTTGCGAACGGCTCGAAATCGTAGCGCAGCGGCAAGTGAAAGATGTACATCGTCGCATTGGCGCGGGTGAAATCGTAGGTGCCGGAATTCAGGCCGTCCTTGGTCGTAAACACCATCAACGCGTTTATATTGGCAAGATAGGCTTTTTTCGCCGCATCTTCGGCCGTGTCCAGCGCCCACAGAATCCGACATAACACAAGGATGATCACCACGACACGCATCTTCGATCCACTTCGCTTTTTACGCTATTATAGCGTTATGAGGTGTCATGTCTGCAAGATCGTCCTGCCCATCATCGCCATCTTTCTGGGGCTGCTTTATGCCGGCAGCCGCTTCCTTCCGCCGCTGGCACCCGACCATCTGACGATCGCTGCGGGCGCAAAAAGCGGCATCTATTATCAAAGCGCAATGCGCTACAAGACTCTGCTTGCCAAACAACACGTCACGGTCGAGATCGTTCCCACACGTGGCTCGGTGGAAGCGTTACAGCTGCTCAAAGAGAACAAAGTCGATATCGCATTTGTCCAGGGCGGGAGTACGGATGATTACAAGACGGAACCCTTCACCTCCCTCGCCAGCCTCTACAACGAACCGATCTGGGTCTACTACCCCGCCGCAGGGGAGGAACTCCGGAACCTGAACGAACTCAAAGGCAAACGCATTGCCGTCGGCGCCGAGGGCAGCGGGACGAAAGCGCTGGCCGTCAAGCTCCTCGCAGCCAACGGCGTGACCCCGGACAACAGCACCTTCCTGTCCCTGGGAAGCGAAGCGGGGGCACAGGCGCTTTTTGACGGCGAGGCGGATGCGCTGTTCAGCGTCATCGGTACCTTCGCCCCGCTGACCAAGGCCCTGCTGTTCGATCCGCAGATCAAACTGCTGAACTTTTCACGAACCCGCGCCTATACCGTCCGCTACCCTTTTCTCAATGCCGTCACACTCGATGAAGGGGTCATGGACCTCGAATACAATCTCCCGCCGCAGACCAAACAGCTCATCGCCGCGACCGCCACCCTGGTCAGCCGTGAAACGATCCACCCGGACCTGGTCCGGCTGGTACTGCAGGCGGCGAAGAAGGTCCACGGCGATGCCGGCATCTTCCGCAGCGCGGGAGAGTTCCCCGGCACGTCGCGCCTGGAGTTCCCCATCAACGCCAATGCGGAGGTCTATCTGCGCGACGGCGAAACGTGGCTGGAGAAGATCTTCCCGTTCTGGATCGCCTCGATCGTCAAGCGGCTGATGCTGCTGTTCATCCCCGTCATCGCTCTGATGATTCCGCTCGTCAAACTGATCCTGCCGCTCTTTGACTGGCGCAGCCGATCCAAGATCTACCGCTGGTACAAAACGCTCAATGCCATCGAAGAGGAGATGGAGGAGTACGACGAACCGCAGCGCCGTTCGGCGGCCCGGACACTCGAAGCGGCCCTGAGCCAGATTCAGAAAGTCGACGTGCCGCTCTCCTACCGGCGTGAATACTACGATCTGATCCAGCACTTTGAGCTGATTCTGGGAAAACTGAGAGCGGGTTAAGAAGCGTTATACGCCTTTGTTGGCGTCCCAGATGCGGATATGGAGGCGGTCGCTGTACGTGTAGCCGCGCGCTTTACAGAATTCGATGACGGCTTCGGAGTTGGATTCGATCTCGGCGCGGCTTCCGCCCATGGGCATGCAATAGACCTGGAGTTCCGGAGCCTGCGCGACGATCGCATCGATCTCGTGCTCCATATTCTCGCCGATGGAAGCCGCATCGATCGTGAACTTGAAAAACGCCTCTTTCGCGCTGCGGGCAATGGGGACGAAGGCTTTCGGGTTCACCCGCTTGTTATAGGGTTCTCCGCTGTTGGAAAGCTTCACCGAAAGAGCAAAGACGCAGTGCCGGTAGACCGGGAAGCGGTCGAAATCGACGGCCATGGCCCCGTTGGTCTCGAAAGTAACACGATGGCCGCATTCGACCAGATACTGCACGAACGCGACAAAGACCTCGTTCTCGGCGTAGATGAGCGGCTCCCCGCCCGTCATGACCACGTCCACCTTCGGGGGCAGGGTATAGCTCTGCAGGATCGTTATCAGTTCATCGGCATGTTCAATGGCCAGCCACTTTTCACCGAAATGCGGCTTGCTGACGGCATAGACGGTGTCGCACCCGGTCACGTCGACCCCGGCGGGGGAGGTTTCCGTGCAGCCGAACCCCTCGCAGCGCATGTTGCAGCCGCCGAAACGGAAAAAGAGCGACGGTACGCCCGTATAGCGCCCTTCACCCTGGATGGAGTAGAAATGTTCGACGAGGTAGAGCATCAGCCGCCCGTTTCGTAGAAGGCCCGCTTGGAGAGTTCCCCCTCCGGATCGCTCCAGCGGTTTTTCTCCGGTTTGTTCTTGACGACCTCTTTGAGGATCAGCGCAGCCTCTTTGATGTCGCCGCGCTTGACCGCGTCCTTGATGCTCATCGCCTCGTCGAAATAGAGACACGGGATCAGGTGGCCCTCGGCCGTCAGGCGGATCCGGTTGCATTTTTTGCAGAAGTCGTCTTTGTGCGGTTCGATGATCCCGAACTCGTAACCGTCCTCGAGCTTGTAGTTGCGACGGCGAATGCCCGTCGAAGCCCTCATCCTCGTAGGCGTAGCGGCTGCCGATGACGGCGAGGAGCTCCTCGCTGTCGAGCCCTTCGACATCGGAATGGGCATGGACGTTCTCCATGTATTCGATGAAGCGCACCGTCATGCCACGCGCCTTGCTTCTGGGCGATCTTTTCCGCGACTGCCGGTTTGAGCGAATCGATGGAAACGTTGATACGGCGCAGGCCGGCATCGTAGAGTTTCTGCGCCGCGCCCTTGAGCAGGTAGGCGTTCGTCGTCATGGCCAGGTCGACGTCGGGCTTGTAGTCGTGGATCATCTTGATAAAGACGTCGAGGTCTTCGCGCAGCAGCGGCTCCCCGCCGGTGATGCGGATCTTTTTGACGCCTTCGTCGATGGCGACCTTGATAAAGGCGAACAGTTCCTCGAAACTGAGCAGGTTCTCTTTGGGGACCCAGGAGAACGGTTTTTCCGGCATGCAGTACTGACAGCGGAAATTGCAGCGCTCCGTCACCGATACACGGAGATAATCAACGGTTCTGTCATATTTGTCTACCAGCAATGCCTACTCTTTTCAAAGGGATTCCAACCCGTCAAAGCCGTGTCAGAGAGCTCCCGTTATTTTTTTGTGGAAAGGTACCCTATCCATTAGAAGAATGAAATTATAGCGGGAAGTTGGTTGTAAAGGGTTGAGGTGGGTTAAGAAAGGGGTGCGGCGATGCCGCAATCCCCCCTTGAGAAGGTTAGTGCAGGTCTTTCCAGGTCTCGCGTTTCCACAGGTAGGCTGCGGCGGCGAAGACGAGCAGGAAGATCATCACTTTGATTCCGACGCTGTTGCGCTCGTGGCGTTTCGGATCGCCGGCATCTTTAAGATACTCGATCACTTTTTCCGCACCGTGTTCGCTCACGCCGACCCGCGGCATCGCCGTACCGTGCAGGAGGTTCTGCGGGTTCTCGATAAAGGTCGAGAGGAAGTGCTCTCCGCGTGAACGGATGTACATGGAGAGATCCGGCGGGAGTTTGCCCATGTAGTTCGTCAGATTCGCTTTGTAATCCTCGAGCTGCGTCAGGAAGACCAGCTCGTCGCGTTTCTTCTTGAACTTCGGTTTCTCGCCGATCTGCGTCCAATTCTCATACTTGACCGCGTGGCAGCGGCCGCAGGCCGTTTCAAACGCCTGCTTCGTCGTAATCTGATCCGCCTCCGGTGCGATCGACTTCAGGTAGGCGACCATATCCGCCACTTCCTGGTCGATGTCGCCGCCGGCACCGTAGAACGGTACCATCGGGTGCATTTTACCGCTTTCAGGCGTGAACTTGTGTTCGACCATCAGTGCGTGTGTCGGGTTCTTGATCAGGTTTGCCAGGAACTTGGCGTCGTAGACCGCGCCCGCATCGCCCAGGTCCGGCGGGTTGACGCCGTACGCGGCGCTGTTGCTGACCGGGTCCATCGCTGCCGGGAAGCCCGCTTTTTCAATGCTGTGGCAGCCGATACAGCCGCCCGCACCCATGACCAGTTCCTGGCCGCGCGCCACGTCACCGGTTTTTTCCAGTGCCGGCAGATCGTCATAGGTAAAACCTTCGCTTTCGACATGCGCATGCATCTCGGAGTGTGCGAACGGTTCTACCAGCCAGTACGTCACCAGAGAAAAGATGATGACAACCGCTAATATTTTAAATTCTTTCATCATCTTCTCCTTATACCCGTTTTTCCATTTTTGTAATGAACGGCAGGATCGCCCACAGGCCGATGAAGACCCATGCGGCAACCAGGCCGATCGTGCTGTAATTGCCTTCCGGCGGCAGTTTCCCCATGGCCGTGAGGACGATCAGGTCGATCACCATCGCCCAGAACCAGAAGAAGAACAGACCGCGGCGGCTTGCCGGCACGGCGTTCGGGCTGCGGTCAAGCCACGGCAGCAGGAAGAAGATCACCTGTGCAAACCCGAACGCAACCAGGCCCGGATCTTTCGGGAACGGACGCAGGATCTCGTAGCTCCACAGGAAGTACCACTCCGGATAAATGTGCGGAGGAGTTTTCAGGCCGTCCGCCGGATCGAAGTTGATCGCGTCCATCGCAAAGCCGTAGTGCCAGAACACCAGGTAGAAGAAAAAGATCAGGTAGATGCTGACGACGAACATATCCTTGCTCAGGAAGTCGTTGGCAAATGCGATGACCTTGGACTCTTTCTTGTTACCGGCTTTATACTTGGCCGCTTCCTCTTCGAAATCGAACTCTTCGCCGTCCTGGTTGTTGACGTGCGGGATACGCAGCGCACCGAAGTGCAGGCCGATCAGGCCCAGGATCACGAGCGGGATCAGCAGCACGTGCAGCATGAAGAAGCGGTCCAGGAACGCCTGACCCGGGACGTAGTCGCCGCGAATCCACTCTACAAGACCGTTGAATTCAAGAGAACCGAGGCTGAAGAGGTTGGTAATAACCATCCCTGCCCAGTAGCTCATCTGGCCCCACGGCAGCATGTAACCGCTGAACGCTTCCGCTGAAAACGCGACAAACAGCAGCATACCGGAGATCCAGATCATTTCACGCCCTTTTTTGTAAGAACCGTAGTAGATCCCCGTCAGCATGTGGATGTAGATGATCAAGAAAACGACCGATGCCGCGACGGCGTGTACGTGACGCCACAACCAGCCGAAGTCCACTTCACGCATGATCGTGTAGTTGACGCTGTCAAATGCCGTGTCAACGTTTGGCTGATAGTACATCAGCAGGAAAATCCCTGAGACGAGCAGAATGCCGAACGTAAACGCCAGCACCATCCCCATGGCCCAGAGAAAATTGATGTTTTTCGGAATCCAGTACTCTTTTGAGAGCACGCGTTCCAGTGTGTTGACCGCAAGACGCTGGTCCAGCCAGTCACGCACACTTGTAGCTTTGGTAAAATGTGCCATTTCCCCTCCTTAATATTACGCCAGAATCCCGGCTTCTTTCATTTTGCGATACTCTTCGCCCTCTTCGCCCAGTACGATCGCGTTGCCTTTGATATTGAACGGCGGGATCACCATCGGGCTCGGCGGCGGTGCAAGGGTTTCAATCCCGCTTGCATCGAACTCTCCGCCGTGGCAGGCACATTTGAAGTCATGTTTTGCTTCACGATACGCCGGGATACAGCCCAGGTGCGTACACAGACCGATGCAGACCAGGTAATGTTCCCCGTTGACGACGATGTCACGCTCCGTCTGTTCCGCATTCTGTTTTTCCACCATTTCCGGTGTCTTTTTGAGCACGAAGATCGGTTTCCCGCGCCATTTTTCAACCATAAGCTTGTTCGGTTCTGCGGCACTCAGATCGACCGTCGTAAAACCGGCAGCCTTGACACTTGGAAGCGGATCCCACGATTTTTTCATGGCATAAAGCGTTCCGACGGCGCCGACACCGGCCACTGCGCCGAAGACTTTACCCATAAAACCCCTACGGCTTTGCTCCATAGTTTTGTCCTCTCTTATAATTTATTTCGCTATATGTTATGTAAAAGAGGATTAAGGATTTATAAATCGAGGTTTTGTTTGATGAAAGTTGCTATCTTGAGTGTATTTTTAGGACACTCTTTATAGTTATTTGTTTCAGTTCTACTTAATAAAGAAGAGAGTTTTTCATGGTCGTATCGATCGAGAACGGGGATGCCCAGCGATTCGAAGAGGGGAATGAAGTCCGTCGGGTAGTCTTCCCTTTGCAGATAAACCGGCCTCCCGCCGCCGGCAAGGTGTTCCAGTACGGCCTGGGGCGAAGCGCTCACGAGTACTTTGCTGTGTGCCACCACCTCATCATAGGCCTCTTCGTCATGGAACGCCTTGAAGCTCGCCGTGAGCTTGTTTTCGTAGCCGAAGAACCAGTAAAAGCCCTGCAGCACGTCAAGGTCCAGACCCGAAAACGTTTCCTGATGCGCCGCAAGGTCCTCTTCGTAGTCGTCGTCGCCGAAAAAGAGTACGCGCTCAATCGTCTTCTCTTTCGGTTCAAAACAGGCATCGTCGACCGCCACGCCCTTGCAGATCCCCTCGCCTTCGAGATAGGGCGAAATAAGCAGTTCATCGGGATGCTTCTGATCGTTGGGATCGTCACTGATGCGGATGAAGGTCGAAAAATAGCGCGTCATATCGTCGAGCATCACCGGATTGATCTCGGCCGAGTCGAAGATGATCTTGTCGCCGTTGTTCGCGATCTGCGGGATATTACGCACGACGTCGACGCCGACGGCACGCTTGATGCCGTATTCGCGCGCCATGGAAGCGATACGGAAATCCGACGTCAGCAGGGTGATATCGACGTCGCCCAGCGAACGGATGATCGTCGCGGCGCGGCGGAAGCGGTCCAGCCCGATTCGGTGGCCGGTATGGACGTAGTAAAAGAGTCTCATTATATTCCTTATGCGTTTTGTGCTTGCGCTTTTTTCCGCTGCTTCTCCGCCATCTTGATGTAGATGTGCAGGATCTCGATCGCCGCCGGCGTCACCCCGCTGATCTGCGACGCCGCCTGTAGGGTCGGCGGGTTGAAGGTCTTGAGTTTTTCGACGATCTCGTTGGAGAGCCCTTTGACCGTCGTGAAATCAAACCCTTCGGGGATCTTGATGCGGATGTTCTTTTTCATCTTCTCGATCTCCTCGAGCTGCTTTTCGACGTAGCGGGCGTATTTCGCCTCGACCATGATCTGCTCCTGGATGTACGGATCGTACTGTTCCAGCTCGGGAAGGAGTTTGAGCATCTTCTCCAGCGTAAAGCTCTTGCGGGCGATCAACTGCTGTGCGCCGATCTTGTCATTGATGCGCTCTTCGCCGATGCTTTCCAGGAAGGCGAGGAACTCTTTGGAGGGCGTGTATTCCTTCGCATTGATCCGCGCCGTCCCCTCCTCGATCTGTCTGCGCTTCGTCTCGAACCTTTCAAACGTTGCATCGTCGATCAGCCCGACCTCGTGGCCGTATTTTCCCAACCGGATGTCCGCGGTCTCTTCGCGCAGCAGCAGGCGGTATTCGGCCCGGGAGGTGAACATGCGGTAGGGCTCTTTTGTCCCCTTGGTCACGAGATCGTCGATCAGGACACCGATGTAGGCCTCGTCGCGCCCAAGCACGAGCGGGTCTTTGCCCTCAAGCGAGCGCACGGCATTGATCCCGGCCATCAGTCCCTGCGCCGCCGCCTCCTCGTAGCCCGTCGTTCCGTTGATCTGTCCCGCGAGGTAGAGGTGGCTGACCTTTTTCGTCTCCAGCGAATGCTTCAGCTCCGTCGGGTCGACGTAGTCGTACTCGATCGCATAGCCGTACCGGACGATCTTGGCGTTTTCCATCCCGTGTACGGAATGGACCATCTCCTGCTGCACGTCCGGCGGCAACGAAGTGCTCATGCCGTTGATGTAGCACTCGGTGTTGTCCTCCGTCTGCGGTTCAATGAAAAGGTGGTGGCGTTCCTTATCCCGGAACCGGTTGATCTTGTCCTCGATGCTGGGGCAGTAGCGCGGCCCGATCCCCTCGATCTGCCCGGTAAAGAGCGGCGCGCGGTGGAAGCTGCCTTCGATGATGCCGTGCGTCTCTTCGTTGGTATAGGCGATGTAGCAGGGAAGCTGTTTTTTCTCTTCGGTGAACTGTTCGCGGTCGGTGCGGAAACTGAACGGGCTCGGCAGTGCGTCGCCGGGCTGCTCCTCCATCACGGAGAAATCGATCGTCTTGGAGTCGACGCGCGGGCAGGTTCCCGTCTTGAGGCGTCCGACCTTGAGGCCGAGTTCGCGCAGGGAGTCGGAGAGGTGCTCGGCAGAAAACTCCCCGAAGCGGCCTGCGGTCTGCTTGACTTCACCGATATGCACGACCCCCTTCAGAAAGGTCCCCGTCGTCAGGATGACCCGCTTCGCACGGTAGGTATTGAGCAGGTTCGTCCGTACGCCCGTCACGGTGTGGTCTTCGTAGACAAGCGCCTCCACCGTTTCCTGCAGCAGATCGAGGTTGGGCGTGTTCAAAATTACATTGCGCGCCGCGATACGGTAGCGGTCCATGTCGATCTGCGCCCGGCTTCCGCGCACCGCAGGCCCCTTGGCCGCGTTGAGGATGCGGTACTGGATACCGGCTTCATCGGTAAGCAGACCCATTTCCCCGCCCAGGGCGTCCAGTTCACGCACCAGGTGGCCCTTGGCCAGACCGCCGACGGCCGGATTGCAGCTGGTCGCGCCCACCTGCTCCGCCAGGATCGAAACCAGCAGGGTCTTTTTCCCCATCCGCGCCGCTGCCAGCGAGGCTTCTATGCCCGCATGTCCGCCGCCCACGACGATAATATCGTATTCCAACACGTCTTTTCTCTCCGAAAACGGTACATTTGTACCTTTAGTTATTGGAATTATAGCGACTTCAGGAGCGAGCCGCCCTCTTAGGCGAATCGTTTAAAACTAAATTGAGCTTTTATCCGGTATAATGCGGTTCTTTAAAAATGTAGAGAGGTGGCCGAGTGGTCGAAGGCGCACGCCTGGAACGCGTGTGTAGGGCAACCTACCGAGGGTTCGAATCCCTTCCTCTCTGCCATTAATCCTAGAATTTCCATTCCACGCACTTCTCAGAAATTTACCGG
>JARROU010000002.1:0-16642 GCA_037383585.1 Campylobacterales bacterium
CCGGTCGGGCGGTACAGAACACGCTTTGCTTACCGAAGGTCTCCCAGATGCCCCGCGATATAGCCGCTGGCAAAAGACCACTGGAGGTTGTACCCGCCGCAGGGACCGTCGAGGTTCATCAGCTCGCCGCAGAAAAAGAGCCCTTTGAGGCGCTTGCTCTGCATCGTTTCCGGCCGGATCTCCTTGAGCGAGACGCCGCCGCGGGTGATCATCGCCATTTTGAAGCCGTCGTGCCCGGTGACGGTCAGGGGCGTCCAGGCGAGGAGACCCAGCAGGTCGTTTCTTATCCGTCCGTCCAGCTTCTTGAAGCGCTCCTGCGGGTCGGCGTGGGCAAGGGCACAGAGCTGAAGGCTCAGCGCTTCGGGCAGGAGGGTCTTCATGGTCTCGAGGGTCGTCGCCTCGACGTGCTCCGACTGGTAGGCTTTGAAGTGCTTGAGCAGATCGTCCTCGTTCATCCCCTTGGTCATATTGATGAGCAGCGGAACCTCGCCGTATTTCTCCAGCAGCGGCGTGACCTCGCGGGCAAAATCGAGCACGGCGGGGCCGCGGATGCCGGTCTTGGTAAAGATGAGGTCGCCCGTCGCACGCAGCTTCCTGGCTTTTTTCAGGTCGACGCGGATCGTGACCTTCGGGATCGTGTCGGCGCGGCAGTGCTGTACCCATGTTTCCTTGGTCTTGAGCGGCATCATGGCGGGGTAGAGCTCGGTGACGCTGTGGCCCGCCTGTTTCGAAAGGGCGTAGCCGTCGCCTTCGGCACCGAGCTGCGGGTAGCCGAGGCCGCCGGTGGCGAGGACGACGTGCGGGGCGCGGAAAGCCTCCGTTTCCGTCTTGACCCCCGTCACGGTTTCGCCGTCGTGCTCGATTTCCGTCACTTTCTGGCTGCAGCGCACGGCTACTCCGAGACGTTCGAGTTCCTTCTCCAGCGCGGAAAGGATCGTTTCGGCGCTGTGGGTGACGGGGAAGACGCGGTAGCCGTCGGGGGCGTGGGTATCGACGCCGATCTCTTTGAAAAAGGCGATGAGTGCCTGGTGGTCGAAGGCGTCGAGGGCCGGGGTCATAAAGCGGCCGTCGCGCCCGAACCGGGCCATGAAGGTCGTGTTGTCGAGGGTGTTTGTGAGGTTGCAGCGGCCGCCGCCGGTCGCCTTGAGCTTGGCGCCGGGTTTGGAGAGCTTCTCGAGCAGCAGCACTTTTTTGCCGCGGCGGGCGGCGACGATGGCCGCCATCATCCCGGCGGCGCCGCTGCCGACGATGATCACATCATAGGTGTTCATTCGACCTTTTCGGACTGCAGCTGCATCCGGGCATACCAGCGGTGCAGGGCGGGGGCGATCTTCTCCAGGTAGGCCCAGAGCGCCGCCGGGGTGTCGGCCTGCATGGTGAGACCGTAGGAGACTTCACTGAACAGCAGCGGGTCGTAATCCGTCGCAACGGCACGGGCTTCGGAAAGGACCTGCTGCGGATTGAAGGTTCCGACAAAGTTCGTATCGAACTGCAAGAAGGTGTGGACGGAGTCCGTGGCGATCATCAGGCCGTACTGCGTCATCGCAAGCAGGTCGTGACAGTCGCTGTACTGTTTGTCGTTGTGCAGGTCGTAGCTGGCGGTGTAGATGTGGCGGTCCGAGCCGTTGAGCCGGAACTGCACGATGCACAGCGCGATCGTGTGCCCCTTGTAGTCGACGTTGAAAATGGAGGGCTTGAACTCGCAGGTGACGGCGTTGTCCTCGAGCAGCTTTTCGTTGCCCTCCGTCACCTTGAGCGCGATAAAAGGAATGCCCTGTTTGGTGCCGAGCGGGACGGCCTGCACAAAGGAGAGGTTGGCGATGAGGTCCTGCAGGTTCTGCGGAAGGGTACTGTTGGTTTCGGTCATTGGATGATCTCGTGCAGTTTTTGTCCGGTCTCCAAGCGCTTGTGGACCTCTTCCCATTTTTCGTTTTTGATCGCTTTTTTCATCGCGTCGAGCTCGTTTTCGAAGAGCGAGATCGCTTCAAGGAGGTGCTCCCTGTTCTGGCGGAAGATGTCCTCCCACATGACGGGCGAACTTTTCGCCAGGCGGCTCATGGAGCGGAAGCCCCCGGCGGCGAGGGCGAGGATGTTGTATTTGTCCTCCTGGCCCAGCACCGTATTGGCCAGGGAGTAGGAGATGGCGTGGGGCATGTGGCTGATGAAGGCCGCGTGGCGGTCGTGGTCGTGTGCGCGCATGTAATGCAGCCGCATGTGCAGCCCGGAAAAGAGTCGTACGGCGCTCTCTTGCTGAGGCTGCCCGGAGTCCTCCATATCGCACAGGACGACCACCTTGTCTTTGTAAAGGCCCGTCACAGCCGCCTGCGGACCAAAGTTCTCGGTCCCGGTCATGGGGTGGGCCGCGACGACGTTGCGGCGGATCGGCTCGGGGATGCTGTCGACGATGCGGGCCTTGGTACTCCCCAGGTCGATGACGGTGGCATTTTCTTTGATCCTGCCGGGCATCTGCTGCATGATAGAGATGATGGCATCGACGGGGACGGAGAGAAAGATGGTGTCGCACTGCATCAGCGCGTCAAAGTCGACGACCCGGTCGACCAGCCCCATTTCCAGCGCCGTGTCACAGTGCGAGGGGTTGTGGTCATGCCCGATCACTTCTTTGACAAACGGGAGCGCACGCAGGTCCATGCCGAGCGATCCTCCCATCAGTCCCAGTCCGATAATTCCGATTGTCATCCATACTCCTTGGCGATCGGGACGCCTCCAAAAAACCTGCAATAGACAAGGGCTTTTTGGAGGAATCCTGAGCGGGTATTTTAGCGCCCGCTTGGTTAGAGAGGGCTTTTTACGTCCTATTAACCTCCGGACTGGTAGAATCCATACTTCTAAAATCTAGCAATATATGCATATAGGGTTCTGATGAAACAGTGGTCTGCGCTGATAGCGGTGTTCATGACGGCTTCGACGTTCCTCGCCGCCGAAACCGTTCAAAACGTAAAATATGAAGGTCTGGTCCATATCTCCGAAGGGGTGGCGGACCAGATCCTGGTCCAGAAGGCGGGCGAAACGCTTGAGACCGACAAAGTGGATAAGACCGTCAAAGCCTTTTTCAAACAGGGCTATTTCGAGGACATCTACGCGACGTTCGATGCCGGGACGCTGACATTCCATTTCCAGGAAAAGCCGGTCATTTCCCGTATCGAGCTCAAGGGATGGAAAGAGAACGACGAAGATGCGAAGCGCGACGTCGTCCAGCTCAAAAAAGGAACCCTTTACGATCCCAAGAAACTCGAAGCGGCAAAAAAGCGCATCATCGAGTCGCTTTCGCAGGAAGGCAAGATCGACTCCGTCGTCGAGATCGAGACCGAACACCTCGAAAACGGCTCCGTCGCCGTGACGTTCGTTGTTAACGAAGGGGAGACGATCCTGATCGAAAAACTCCGCTACAGCGGCGTGCATGGGCTTGATTCCGACTCCTTCGATGATGCCATCGCCAACAAAGAACATGAATTCATGGGATGGTTCTGGGGACGCAACGACGGCAAGATGATGCTCGACCAGCTGCAGTACGACCCCATGCGGATCCGCGACGTCTACATGCAGCACGGCTATATGGACGCGAAGGTCGACGCACCGTTTACCCGTGTCGATTTTGACGACTATACGGCGGAGATGAGCTACCAGATCAGCGAAGGCGAGGTGTATACGACCAAAAGCATTTCCCTCAACCAGAAAGAACACGTGATCGATGACGCGGTGCTGCGCGAAGTGATAACGCTCGAAAAGGACAAGCCGTTCAATATCAAGACCTTCCGCGATGATTCCGAACGCATCAAAACGAAGATCGCGGATCTGGGGTATGCCTATGTCCGGGTCCTGCCGGATCTGCGCAAGAACAGGGAAGAGGGCACCGTCGACGTCATCTACCGCATCATCCCGGGCGAGAAAGTCTGGATCCGCAATGTCATCATTTCGGGCAACAACCGCACCCTTGACCGCATCATCCGGCGCGAACTCTATCTGGGACCGGGAGACCTCTATTCGCTGACGGACCTGAAAGATTCGCGCAACGCCCTGGGGCGTACCGGTTATTTTGATTCCAACACCATCGAGGAGAAGCGGGTCGACGATCATACGATGGACCTGGTCGCGAAGGTCAAGGAAGCGCCGACGGGCAATATCCAGCTCGGCGGGGGCTACGGCAGCTACGGCGGTTTCATGCTCAGCGTCGGCGTCAATGACCGCAACATTTTCGGTTCGGGGATCAACGTCGGGGTGAAGGCGGAAAAATCGCAGCGTTCGAACAATTATGCGTTCAACATCGCCAACCCGCGGCTCAACGACAGCGATTTCAGCGGGAACTTCTCCATCTTCTACAGCGATTTCGAGTACAACGACTATACGACCCATTCCGACGGGATTACCCTGGGGACGGGACACCGTTTCAGCCGTTACATCAGCGGCTTCCTGAACTATACGTACTCAAACGTCGACTACCGGGATGCCAACCTCTCGCTCTACACCGAAGACCAGCAGCGCTTTTTCGAAAGCTACGGCAAAAGCGCCGTGGGCGTGAGCATGAGTTTTGACAATACCGACGACTACTACGTCGCACGTGAGGGATGGGCGATCTCGCAAAGCCTCGAGCGTGCCGGACTCGGGGGAGAGGCGAATTATGTCAAAAGCCGTACCCAGCTGAGCAAATACAACGGGCTGCAGGAGTGGCTTGATTTCGACCTGATCTTCCGCTACAAGGCGCGCTATAACCTCGTGCGCGATACGGGCTACCTTCCGCTGGCGGAACGCTTCTATATGGGCGGTCTCGGTTCGGTCCGGGGGTATGAATCCTATTCGATGCCGTACTACCGCAACGAGGCGAACGGAGAAAACGTGCGCGTCGGCGGAAAACAGACCTTTTCAAACAACGTCGAGCTCAGTTTCCCGCTGGCACCCGCGGCCAAGATGCGTCTGACAACGTTCCTGGACTGGGGCTGGATCGGGACCTCGTCGCTGTCGGAATTCTCACGAGGCGGTTACGGGATGTCTCTGGAGTGGTTCTCGCCGATGGGCCCGCTTCAGCTGGTCTTTGCCAATCCGATCAACCCCGAAGACGACGACCGGATCTCCCACTTCGAGTTTACGATCGGCCAGCGCTTCTGATCCCTCAGACCTGAAACTGCGGCAGAGGATCGAGGCTGCCTGCCAACGGCCCTTTCATGAAAAGCGGATGCTGAGCTCTTTGCCGATGCCGAGGCTTTCAAGCTGTTCTTTTGCCAGATAGAACCCTTTTTCTTCTTTGCAACGTACGTTCAAGACGCCGTCATCAGTGAGCAGAAGCTTAAAATTGATGTTGCGCGGACGGTGGGCGAGCAGGGCATCGGCCACGGCCAGGAGCAGGTTCAGGCGGTTGAGCACTTTCGCTTTTGGGAGCAGGACGCCGTAGCGTTCAAAATAGGCTTTGGCGACCTTCCTGGATTTGTGGTAGCGCACCAGGGCCGTGACCGTCATGATCTCTTCATGGGTATAACCGTACTGCAGGGCGCTTTCGACGAGGTACTGGCTGTTTTTATGGTACGAATAAAAATGGACGGAAGCGCCGACTTTCGCGAGCTGTGCGGCGATCTTGAGCAGGCGCCGCGTCTCGGACGGCAGCGCGAAGCGATCCTGCAGCAGATCAAAAAGCCTCAGTGCGACGGCGGCGAGCTGGTTGGAGAATTTCGTCTCGATGGTATGGCGGTCGAGCAGGCAGCGCAGTGAGGGGTTGAACCCCTCCGGAAAACGGTGATTGCTGTGGCGCAAAAGATCGCTCAGGTAAAGTCCCTCGCGTACCCCGGTCCCACTGGTAACCAACGTTTCGCAGCCGGCATACGCTACAAAGCGCATCAGGATCAGCGTACCGGGACGGATAACGTCATAACGCTCTTTTTTCACGCCCAGTTTTTTCAGGGCGCTGTTGTCGGGGGCGGCGAGAATCTTTTCGCCCAGTGCCATCAGGGCTTTGGCATCGAAGGTGTAGCCATGGAGCTTTTTGACGGGATGCTCCTGCGCCTTCTGGATGATCTGGGCCAGGGCCCGGAACGTACCGCCGATGCCGACAACGACCGGCTCACGCTGCGGGGGCAGCGCGGCAAGCTGTGCATCGATATAGGCCGCCGCCCCTTCAAGATCGCCCCGGTCGAAGAAAAGTTCTTTGAGACGGACGGTCCCGAGATCGATGGAGGTGTTTTGTGACACCATGCCGTCTTCGATGCAGGCGCATTCCGTTGAACCCCCGCCGATGTCGATGGTGCGCGCTTTCATCCGCGGCAGGAGGTTGGCGCAGGCCACCCCGCCGAGGTAGGCCTCTTTCTCTCCGTCGATCACTTTGATCCGCAGCCCCAGTTCGTCCCGGGCGCGTTTGAGGAATTGCGCCCGGTTGGGCGCGTCCCGCACCGCCGACGTGGCGACGCAGAGCAGTTTGCGGGTCCCGTACGCCTGCGCGATGCTTAAAAATTCGCCGAGGGCGCTCATGGCGCGCTCGACGGCGGCCGGCTGAAGGTTGCCCTCGTCCGCATAGGCGCCTTCGCTGATACGGACGCGGCTTTTGGACTCATGCAGAAGGGAGAAAGCAAAACGGCTGCTTTTTTCGAAAACCACCATCCGAACGGAGTTGGATCCGATATCGATGACCGCAGTACGTTTTGCCATAAAAGCTTGCCTTTTTAAAGGCGATTATACTGAATTCCTCCTCAACCTCAGCCATGATCCCGGTGCTGCCGGGGAAAAAGACCGTGCCGGCTCTGCACGGCACACGTATCAGCGTGGCGCCGCTATAATAGCGGAAAAAAACAGGAGCGCCCATGCACTCGTTCGCCCCGGAAATCATGCTCGTCACCATTTTGGCCCTGGTGGTGTTTTCCGACACGCTGGCCGATCGTATGAAAATCCCGTCGGTCTTTTTACTGCTGATCGGTTCATACGCGGTCTACCACTTTTTCCCGATCGCGGTCCCGCTTGATCTTCGCCACGAGTTCGATACCATCATTTTGCTCTGTATCCCGCTGATCTTTATGGGGGATGCGCTACACCTGCGTTTTGCCGATGTCCGGAAGTTCGGATTCGAGATCTTCTACCTCGCGGTCTTCGCGGTCGGGCTCTCGATCGCGGTGGGGGCGAGCCTGTATCAGCTGGATCTTTTCGAACCGCTCAGCCTGGGAGGCTATGTGGCCCTGTTTGCGATCAACATGGCGACCGATGCGGTCAGTGTCCAGTCGGTACTGTCGCGATTCGAAGGCATCGGGCATGACATCAAGGTGCTGATCGAGGGGGAGTCGCTGGGCAACGACGCGACGGCGGTCATCGCCTTCTTCTTCGTCGGCCTGCCGTGGATGATGAGCGGCAGCATCGATGCGTTCGACGCTTCGCTCGACGCGGTGCGGGTTTTTGCGGTCAGTCTGGGGCTGGGAATTGTCATGGGCTTCGGATTTTATCTGTTGATGAAACTGGTGGAGCATCAGCGCGGCGAGTTTTTCATCTTTGTCGTCGAGGGATACGCCGCCTACGTGCTCGGTGAGGAACTGCATGTCAGCGGTATCCTGACCCTGATTGCTGCGATCATCGCCACAAAAGCGTGGATCGATACCGACCTCCGCCATGCCCGGGAGAATGAGCAGCGCAGAGCCGGGGAGTACCGTCTGCAGCGACTGTATCGCCAGCTCCGTTTCGGCGGGTACGAGAGCACGACCGAACAGCGGCTGGAGTACATTTTCGAGATGGCGCGGGAGTTCGGCTATATCGCAACGGTGATGATCTTTTTCACCCTGGTTGAGGTGGTCGATTTCGGCCAGCTGTGGCACTACCGGTACGAGATTCTCGCGATGTTCGTCGCGACGACGCTGATCCGTGCGCTCTCCATGGCGAAGTTTGCCGTATTCGGGCAGCGTTTCAATCTTGTAAAACCGGTCGGCGCAGAAGGGTGGTTTATTTTGACGTTCAGCGGTATGAAAGGGGCCCTCTCGATTATTCTCGTGCATATGATTCCGGACAGTTTCGAACACAAAGCGCTGTTCGAGTCGGTGACGATCGGTGTGGTGATGCTCAGTATCTTCGGTTACGGGACGACGTTATGGCTCTATTTTACGCTGAAAAAGATGCGAGGTGCCAAGCAGCCGCTGCATCATGAGGGGTGACCCTCCCACCGACTTAGCTGCGGGGCAGGAACTGGGCAAAGATGGAAGAACGCCTGTACAAGGCGGAAGCGGTGCCAGTCGGAAGGATTATTCCTCGTACTCCGCCATGATCTGTTCATGCTTGAACTTCAGTTCCGCAATGGTCTCGACATTGTCTTTGTCCGGGACGATACAATCAACCGGACAGACGGCGATGCAGGCCGGTTCGTCATAGGTGCCGACGCACTCCGTACAGCGGTCGGGATCGATGATATAAATCGGATCCCCTTCTTCAATTGCTTCGGTCGGGCACTCTTCTCTGCAGGCATCGCAGGCGATACACTCATCGTTGATCAAAAGGGACATACAAACCTCATACTAGCTGGCGCATGCGCGCCAGGAAATTATCAGGGAGTTATAGCAGAAGAAACCTTTGGCGAGTTTGAAGCGGAAGAAGTTCCTGCCGTTCCGGCTTTAGATATAAAAAAACATAATCGAGATCGGCGGGTTTGACCGCCTATTTTTTCCTGTGAAGCGGGAGGGGACAGTAGAGCTTGGCATGGAGTTTCAGCGTTGCCACCGTTCCGTCCACGCCGTCGGTCCGGTTGTGCAGTGAAATCTCGCCGCCGATGGCGTCGGCGGCGCTTTTGGCCAGGAAGAGACCGAGGCCGACCCCGGATTTGTTTCCGAAGCGTTTAAACGGCGCAAACAGATCGACGCTGTCGTCGATGCCGCATCCCTCATCGATCACCTGGACGACGAGGTCCCCGTCTTCCAACCGGCTGATCAAGCTCACCTTGCTCCCTTCGGGGGTGAACTTGACGGCATTTTGCAGGAAGTTCTGAAGGATCTGATTGAAGAGTCCTTCCTGGATCGTCGTTTCGTAATGCTCCGGCTGGAGGTCGCATACCAGGTTTTTGTGCTCCGATTTGGCCAGCAGTGAAAAATCGTCGGCTTTGCGCTGAAGGAGGGCAATGACGTCCTGGTGGACCGGCGCTTCAAGCTGTGCGCCTTCCTGGCGGCCGATATTGAGGATGTCTGCGACAATCTTGTTCATCTCATCGACGGTGTCGTTTGTTTTCTTGATGGCGGTCACATATTCATCAGGGGTGCGCGTTTTGATCAGCGTGACCTGGTTTTTCAGTTTGATGACGGCCAGGGGGGTTTTGAGCTCGTGCGCGGCACCGATAAAGAGCTCTTTTTGGTATTTGACGAAGTTTTGGATACGGCCGAGCAGGTGATTGATCGTTACACCCAGTGGTTCGAATTCCTCGGGGAGCTCTTCGACGCGGATGGGGCGCATCAGCTGCTCGTTCATGTTCGAGAGGCGCGCGCTGAGCTGGCGGATCGGGATGGAGAGCATTTTCGAGAGCGCGATCGCATACAAAACGATGATGAAAAACCCGATGGCGTTGATGATGAAGATGGAACGGAGGATCTTCTTGAGCAGCTTTTTCATCGTGCTGATGTCTTTGGTGACTTTGAGATAGGTCTGCTGCGCCTGTTCAAAGGGATAAAGCAGGATCAGATAGTCGCGGCCGCCTTTGCTGTCTTCGAAGAACTGTTCTTCATCGTTCGCCGCTTCATAACGGATCAGTTCAACGCTGACGCCGAGCAGGGCGTCGGTGTCGTTGCCCATGGTTTCCGAAAGGGACTGGAATGCCGTAATGTTCTTGGCATACTGCAGCATTTCGTGCTGTTTTTCATCGTAAATATTTTTCTGGATGTAAATATAGAGTATGGAGGAGAAAATAATCAGCAGCGCCGCCGAAGCGACGATGAGCTGTATGAGGAACTGGTTCCTTATGCTTCTTTTGGAAAACAAAAGCGGTATCCGCGGCGGCGTACGGTTTCGATCGTCGTGATTCCCAACGGTTTGTCCATTTTCTGGCGGATCTGGTTGATGGCGACCTCGATGACGTTCGGCGTCACGAGTTCGGGTTCTTCCCAGATGGCGTCGAGCAGCTGCTCTTTGGAAACGATCTGGTCGCGATGGCGTGCCAGGTGCGTGAGGACCTCGAACGGCTTGCCTTTGAGCTCGATCTCTTTCTCTTTGTAGATGATCTTCTCTTCTTCGGGATTGATGATCAAATCTTCGATCTCGATGATGTTGCTGCCGCCGAAGCGCAGACGCGCTTCGAGGCGTGCGACCAGGACGTCGAAATCGAACGGTTTGCGGATAAAGTCGTCCGCACCGGCGCGCAGGGCCGCAATTTCGCTTTCGTTGTCATCGCGGGCCGAAAGGACGACGACGGCGGTCTTCGGCGTATTGGCTTTGATATCGGGAATAATGTCGATGCTGTTGCCATCGGGCAGCATCCAGTCCATCAAAATCAGGTCATAGTTGCGGATATCGAGATAATATTCGCCGTCCTTGAGCGTTTCGACGACGTCACTTTGGTAACCAAACTCTTTCAGTCCTTCGGCAAGGGTTTTATTAAGGGTGATCTCATCTTCAATGATCAAAATGCGCATGCATTAATCCTCTGGTTATTGGAAATTTTGGCGAAGTATATCACAGTTTTAGGAAAATTTAAAGATTTTTTCAAAAAAGTTTAATAATTGGATTTTTTCGTCACGCAGACGCGGCAGTCAGGGAGGATGTCGGGTTTCGAGATGGTGAGTTCAAGGGCATTTATGGCGGGAAAATCCGCTTTGAGCGTTGCGCTGACGGAGAGCAGGGCCTCTTCGATCAGCTCGAAGCGCTGCTCGATCATTTCCGATTTGATGCGTGCGGCCACCGCTGCATAATCGAGAAAGCTTCCCTCGGTGTATTCATAGTCAATGGCGGCGTCAACGACGACGTTTTGCGGCGTCACGCGTTCGAAATCGAGAATGCCGATGATGCACTCAAACGTGAGCGATCGGATTTCGATCGTCATTACACGACGCGCTTCTCTTCACCCTTGAGAAGCCTGACGATGTTCGGGATGTGTTTGTAAAAGAGCACGACGACGATCAGGATCACCGGCGTATGCGGCATCTGCGGGTGCAGAAAAAAGCTCGAAACGAGCAGGGCCAGCACTCCGGTGAGCGAAGAGATCGAGGAAATGCGGACCGTTTTGGCCATGATGCCCCAGACGGCCAGGGCGATCAGTGTTTCGTAAGGCAGCATGACGAGCATGACCCCCATGCCGGTGGCGATGCCATTGCCCCCTTCAAACCAGAGGTAGGGACTGAAGCAGTGCCCCGCCACGGCAAGGACGGCGACGGCCCACTGTGCGGCTTCGCTGAGCCCGAAAGCCTTGGCAATCAGCAAGACGGCGATGCCCTTGAACGCATCGAGCGCCAGCGTCGCCGCTCCCAGCTTTTTGGCCAAAGCGGGATCTTTTTCCTTGACGACACGCAGGACGTTGGTCGCACCGATGCTCTGGGACCCGGCTTCTTTGACATTGACGCCGGCGAAAAACTTCGCAAGGATCAGCCCGAAGGGAATGCCCCCGACAAGATAGGCCAGCAGATAGAACTGGACGTTGAGATTAAAGAGGAAATCCATGAAAATCGGAGCCTTAAGAGTAGATATCAAAGGGAGCTCTGAAACCTGTAACGGGTTTTCGGAGGTGCCCTAAAACTATAAGCTGTATGGTAACGACGCTTTGGTTATAATTCGATTAATATTATAACGCCGCACCTGCGCTGCGGCGGTTTATTCCAGACTGATAAGGGAAACGATTTGACGGATAATACCGAAGAACTCAAAGCGAAGATCCGTGCGCTCAAAGAGAAACTGAGCGTGACGGTCGTCGCACACTTTTACCAGCGCGACGAAGTCTTTGAAATGGGCGACATCACCGGCGATTCGCTGGAACTGGCAAAGAAAACGATGGCGGACGACAGTGAATACATCGTCTTTTGCGGGGTCGGTTTCATGGGAGAAAGCGTCAAGATCCTGAGCCCGGAAAAACGGGTTCTGATGCCGAAGGTCGCCTGCTGCGCGATGGCGCGGATGATCGACAGCACCTATTTCGACGACTCGGTGAAGAAGATGGAAGCGGCCGGCATCGCCCAAGAGAACATCCTTCCGATCACCTACATCAACTCCAGCGCCGCCGTCAAGGCGAAAGTCGGCAAGATGGGCGGCATGGTCTGTACGAGCTCGAATGCGAAGATGATCATCGAGAAAGCGCTCGAAGAGGGCAAGAAGATCCTGTTTGTCCCGGACCGCTGCCTGGGGCAGAACATCGCCAATATGATGGGGCTCAAATCGGCCGTCATCGGGATCGACGAGAACATCGCCGACGCCGACATCATCTGCTATGACGGGTTCTGTTCGGTGCATCAGCTCTTCACCGTCGATGACATCCGTTTCTACCGCAAGAAATATCCAGGCATCAAGATCGCGGTCCATCCGGAATGCGATCCGGCCATCGCTGCCGAAGCGGATTTCGTCGGCTCGACGTCGCAGCTGATCAAATACATCACCGAGCTTCCCGAAGACCAGAAGGTCGCCGTCGGCACGGAGTTCAACCTCGTCAACCGTCTGCGTCCGAAGAACACCTACGTGCTTTCGTCGACCAAACCGGAATGTCCGACGATGAACGAAACGACGCTCGAAGACCTCTACAATACGCTCAAGTCGATTGAAGACGGACATCCCATTAATGAGATCCAGGTTGATGCAGAGACGCGCAAATGGGCGAAACTCGCGCTCGATCGGATGATGGCCCTGTGAAAATCGAACGATTTATCGAAGCGGTGATGGCGGAGGACGTCGGGCGGGGGGATCTGTACGCCCGGGTCTCGGAGACGGTCGAAGCCTCGGCAAAGATCATTGCCAAAAGCGACGGGGTGCTGGCCGGCGTGCTTTACATCGACACCCTGGCGAAGATGGAGAACCTCTATGTCAAATGGTTTGTAGGGGAAGGAGAACGCTTCCAAAAAGGGGATGTTGTCGCCCACTTCAGCGGAGATTCGCATACCCTGCTGCGTTCCGAGCGTACGATCCTGAACATGATGCTGCATGCCAGCTCCATCGCGACCTTGACACGCCGCTATGCCGACCTGGTCGAACCCTACGGCACGAAGCTGCTCGATACGCGCAAAACGCGCCCGATGCTGCGCGAATTCGAAAAGTACGCGACGCGCATCGGCGGGGCGGTCAATCACCGGCTCGGTCTGGATGACTGCCTGATGCTCAAAGATACCCATCTGCGTACCATCGACGACCTGGAAGCGTTCATGGCACTGGCACGGCGCAACATCCCCTATACGGCGAAAATCGAGATCGAGGCGGAGACATTCGAGATGGCAAAGAAAGCGATGGCCGTCGAGGCGGATATCGTCATGTGCGATAACATGACTCCGGAAGAACTTCGCGAGGTGGTGGTGTACAAGCAGACGCACTATCCGCACATCAAGCTCGAAGCGAGCGGGAATATTTCGCTGCAGACCATTGAATCGTATGCGGCGACCGGAGTCGACGCGATCAGTACGGGGTCACTGATCCATCAGGCGAACTGGATCGACCTTTCGATGAAAATGGACTGATGCGCGCTCGAATCGAAGCGGCGGAACACATTGCGCTCATTGCCCATCTCCACCCGGATGCGGATTCACTGGGAAGTGCATGCGCCATGTATGCCCACCTGCTGCGGCTGCAGAAGCGGGTGACCCTCTTCTGCGCCAGCGAGACGATCGACCGCCGCCTCGCCTTTCTGCCGTGGTCGGAAAAAGTGACCTCGCGCTGGGATGCGCATGCCGACCTGGCCATCGCGTTTGACTGCGGCGCCGTTGAGCGGTTGGGGGTGGTCCCGGAGTGTGCGCTGATCAACATCGATCATCACTCCGGTAACGACGGCTTCGGCGATCTTCAGCTTGTCGACAAGGAGGCGGTCAGCACCTCGGCGATCCTGATGCGCTGGTTCAAAGACGAAGGCATCAAGATCAACCCGAAAATGGCGACGGCTCTTTATGCGGGCATTGCCGATGATACCCTGGGGTTTAAGAGCAAAAGAAGCGACGCCTCGGTCTTCGAAATGGCGGCCGAGCTTGCGAGAAGCGGAGCGGATCTCGTGGCGGCCAACCACGCCCTTTTTCTGCGCCAGCCGCTCTCGGCGCTGCGTTTGAAAGGGATGATGCTCTCCGAACTGGCCTTGGTCAGCGATGCGCGCATCGCCGTTTTGAAAGTGAACCGGGAGCTGCTCGAGCGCAGCGGCGCGGATCCCGAAGCGTGCGAGAGCGCGCTGCATGAAAGCCTGGGCCTGCCGACGGTTCGGGCGGCCTTGCTGCTGCGCGAGCGCAAAGACGGTTCGGTGAAAGTGTCGCTGCGTACGGATGACGGCATCGATGTCGGAAAGATTGCGACCGCATTCGGCGGCGGCGGACACCATTTCGCATCGGGCTTTATCTCCGGCGGCACGACGATGGAGTCGCTGGCATCGCAAGTGATTGATACTATAGAAAAGGAATTGGTATGAGAAGAAAAAAAGGGTACGGCGGTATTATATTCTTGAGCATGTTGCTGGCGGCGATCGGCGGTGCGTTTTATCTGTATACGTCTGACGCATTCGAGCGGGATGTCCCCGACATCCGCATCGAGAACAGCGGCTACTGGAACGGGCGGGCTCCGCTTAAAATCGCCATCGATGACCAAAGCGGCTTGGTCGAGTACAAGATCACGCTGACCAGTGGAAGCGATCAGACGGTGCTCGCCGAGGCCAAGATGCCGACGCCCGAACCGTCGAAGCAGTTCGAACTGCAGGTCCCGGCACGCACGGTCGGGCTGAAAACGGATGCGATCACGTTGGAAGTCGAAGCGCGTGATGCCAGCCGCTGGAACTTCTTCGCCGGCAACCGTGCGCTCAAGACGGTCACGCTTAAAATCGCTGCCCGGCGTCCCAAGGTCGGTATCATTACCAACTCATACAAGATCACAAAAGGCGGTTCGGCACTCGTCGTGTTCGAAGCGCAGGATGAAAATCTTGAAGAGCTCTACATCGAAACCAGTTTCGGTAAGCGTTATAAAGCCGAACCTTTTTATGCCGAAAACTATTATGTCGCTCTGATCGCCTGGCCGGTGACGGAGGAAAATTTCCGTGCATACGTCATTGCCACCGATGTGGCGGGCAACCGTGCAAAAGCCTACATCCCGCTTCACCTCAAGATGAAACAGTACCGCGTTTCCAAGATCAATCTCAGCGACCGGTTCCTGGGCGGGAAAGTGACGGACCTGGCACAGATGTACGGCGCGCCGGAGGATGCCGATGCGATCGAGCGGTTCCGTTTTGTGAATGAAACCCTGCGTGAAAAGAACGAAGCGCTTATCCATGAAGTGACGTCGAAGGTGGATGATGCGCAGATCGACCGTTTTGAGCAGAAGCCGTTTTATCCCCTGCGCAATGGAAAAGTCGTTGCAAGTTTCGGCGATCACCGCCTTTATTACTATCAGGGGGAGAAAGTGAGCGAATCGTACCACCTCGGTCTCGACCTGGCGAGCGTGAAAATGGGCAAAATCAAGATCCAGAATCCGGCGGACATCGTCTTCTCCGATGAAAACGGCATCTACGGAAATATGCCGATCCTCGCGCACGGTCTAGGACTTTACACGCTGTACGGCCACTGCTCCAGCGTGACGGTGACGCCGGGCGAGCATGTCGGGGCAGGCACGCACATTGGCAATACCGGGATGACGGGCTTCGCCATGGGCGACCACCTCCATTTCGGCGTGCTGTTCCAGGGGGTCGAAGTCTCCGTCTCAATGTCAAGGATGTCATCCGTGATGCGAAAAAGGTCATCGACCGCCGCCGCTGAGCATCGGTGCGGCGGCCACATCACAACAGGTTCACAATCTTTGGTTATAATTCCATTACAATATTTCAGTGCATAAGGGGCAGTTATGAAACAAACGACGATCGCAAAACCCGTTGAACTTGTGGGCATCGGCCTGCATAAAGGTTCTCCGGTCCGTCTCAGACTTGAGCCCCTTGAAGCGGACAGCGGCATCGTTTTCGTACGCAAGGATGTCGGCGTCTCCATCCCGCTCAAACCCGAAAACGTCGTCGATACGCAGATGGCGACCGTCATCGGAAAAGAGGGCCATTATATCTCGACGATCGAACATCTCCTCTCCGCCGTCTATGCCTATGGCATCGACAATCTTCGTATTATCGTCGACGCCGACGAGATTCCCGTGATGGACGGCTCGAGTGCGAGCTTCTGTCTCCTGCTCGATGAGGCGGAGACGGTGGAACAGGACGCTCCGAAACGCATCATGCGCATCAAAAAAGAGGTCACGGTCCAAGACGGGGAGAAATACGCCAAGCTGATCCCCTCGAACGATCTGCGCTACCGCTTTACGATCCGTTTCAAACACCCGGTGATCGACGAACAGCATTTCGACCTGGACTTCAGCCGTGAAACCTACAAGCAGGAAATCTCACGGGCGCGCACCTTCGGTTTTCTGCATGAGGTTCAGTACCTGCGTTCCAAGGGCCTTGCGCTCGGTGGCAGCCTGGAAAACGCCGTCGTACTGGATGAGAAAAAGGTCCTCAACCCCGAGGGGTGGTTCGGATTGGTGATCAGCTCCTACGGGAGAT
>JARROU010000003.1:0-17283 GCA_037383585.1 Campylobacterales bacterium
ACTTTCTGGGGCACGGCTTCATCCACAGCCCCGATTTCGAGTACGCGGACGACCTCCGCCCCGACATCCCCTTCGAGGTGCGCACCGAAGCGCAGCATTACGGTGCGGGCGCGGCCTATGCTCGGATCCATCGGCTCTACGGCGGCTACGACGACGGCGTCCGGCGCCTCGGCGTCGGGATCCAGAAGATCAGCATGGGGGTGGGACGCATCTGGACGCCCACGGACCTGTACAACCCGAAAAACAGCTATGCCCTCGAGCCCGATGAGGTCTACGGCGTGCTGGCAGCGAATTTCGCCTACGCGTTGACGGACCTCAGCGTCGTCAATGCCGTCGTTTCGGTCCGCAAAGACCGCAGCCTCAAATACGCGGCGCGCTATAAGGGGTACCTCGAGTTCGCCGACGTCGGCATCGACCTGATCAAAAGCGACGACACGGTGATGGTCGGCTACGAGCTCGAAGGAAACTTCTTCGATACGGGGGCGGAGTGGCGTTCGGAAGGGGGATACTATAAAAACGATCCGCTGGATGCGGAGTTTTTCCAGGGGATCGCCGGGTTCGACTACGGCTTCGAGAACGGGATCACCTGGGCCGTCGAGGCGCTGTACAGCTCCGAAACCTTTTCCTTCGAGCAGTTGGTCGACGCGTATGAGAGCGAGATCACGGGCAACATGGTGCAGGCACACTTTTATGCGGGCACGACGCTCTCATACGACTTCGACCTCGCCTACAGCGGATCGCTGCTCTACATCGAGAGCTTCAATGACCAAAACAGCCGTTTTATCGCGCCGACGCTTACGTACACGCTCAATGACCACAATGTCTTCAGCGCCGGAACGCTGCTGGGCGAGGGGGGAGGCCGCACCGAATTCGGCCGTTACGGCCGGAGCTTTTTCGCGAAATGGGTGCTCAGCTACTGACGCCGTTTTTCAGACCTTCTGCCAGAACGCTCCGCCGGACCGTGAAATCTTTGGCATTATCTATGGCATCTGCCGTTCGCAATATACGGCTCGAAGGCGGCCGTGTCTTTCGCTTCGCTGCACAGAAATCCCTGGTAATAGATGGTGTAGTCGGTCTGCATCAGCTTGACGCGCTGCTCCTCGCTTTCGACCCCTTCGGCAATAACCGGGTAGCCGAACTGGCGGGCGATATTGATGATCGAGCGGACCAGCGCCGCATCCTTGGGGTCTTCGAGGATGTCCCGGACAAAGCTTTTGTCGATCTTCAGTGCGGAGAAACTCAGCTGCTTGAGGTACGAGAGCGATGAGTAGCCGGTACCGAAGTCGTCGATGATGAATTTGATGCCTTCCGCGTTGAGGCGCTCGATCAGGCCTTTTGTTTTTTCAAAGTTCTGGATCAGAGCCGTTTCGGTGATCTCGAGTCGCAGCAGTGAGGGCGCAATATCATGCTGACGCAAGGTGTCGATCAGGTAGTCGGCAAAGTCGCTTTCGATAAGCTGGCGCGGGCTGATATTGACGGAGATGTACTCCAGGCTGAAACCTTTGTTCTGCTTCCAGGTGCTGAGCTGACGGCAGGCTTCGTTGATGACCCATCGGCCGATCGCCTTGATCATGCCCGAATCCTCCGCCACCGGTACAAAGAGCGAGGGCGGGATCTCCTGCCCGTTCTCATCCTGCCAGCGCAGCAGGGATTCGGCGGCGACGACGGTATTGGTTTCGATGCGCACGATGGGCTGGTAGGAGAGGGAGAAGCCGCCGGTTTCGACCGCATGGCGCAGCTGCTGCTGTATCCCGAGGTATTTGCGCGCTTTCTGGTCCATGTCGGGGTCATAGAAACGGGTACGGTCGCGCCCCTCCTCCTTGGACTGGTACATGGCCGTATCGGCGCGCCGAAGCACCTCGTCGATGTCCTCCGTCGTGCTCTCAAGCGTCGTGATGCCGATGCTGCAGGAAGTATAGAGCACATGGCCTTCGATGGAAAAGGGGCGCCGCAGACTGCTGTGGATCTTTTCCGCAACATGGAACGCGTGCCGGATCGTTCCGTCTTCGTCGGTGGAGAGCATCGGCAGCAGAATGACGAATTCGTCCCCGCCGAGACGGCTGAGCGTATCGCTTTCGCGCAGCAGATGCTTGAGGCGCTTCGCAGTATCGACGAGCAGCCGGTCGCCGACGAGATGCCCGGCGGCGTCGTTGATCTCCTTGAAACGGTCCAGGTCGAGAAAGAGCAGGGCGGAGAAGCGTGCATTGCGTTTCTCCTCTTTTAGGAGCTGCCGGATGCGCTCTTTGAGCAGCTTTCGGTTGGGCAGCATCGTCAGCGGGTCGTGCAGCGATAGGAATTCCGCCTGTTCCATGGCATCGTGTTCTTTCGTGCTGTCGGCCAGCATCGCCATCCCCCCGAGCATGTTGCCGTGATCGTCGACGATCGGCATGAATTCAACCTTGATCCAGAGGTCAAGGTCGCGGAACTTGGTGTGATACGGGCCTTCGTAGATCCCGGGTTTGGTGAAGTCGTTGTCGTGGTAGGCCCCCTGCAGCGGGCGCTGGTCTGGGATCTCTTTCAGGCTCAGTCCGATCAGCTGATTGGGTTTGACCTGAAGGGTATGGCACAGGGCACGGTTGGCATCGACAATGACGAGGTCCGTGTCATAGTAGAAGATGCCGATGGGGGCCTGGTCGAACATCATGCGCAGCCGCTTTTCGCTGCTGCCGAGCCGCTCTTTGGCCTTGCGGTACAGCTCGAGGTTCTTGTAGTTGACGACGAGATTGAGGTGAAACTGTCTTGTTGCAAGGGTGACGATGCCGATAAACGTTATGAGCAGGACGGCCGCGGCAAGATAGATCGTGCTGCCCACTTCGATCAGCCGGTACGCCAGCGGCAGAAGCAGACCGAAAAGATAGATGTACGAAAGACGCAGGTCTGCTGCCAGGGTGCTGAGCGCCCCGGCGCTCATTCCGACAATGATGACGATGATGAACATCTGGTACTCAGGTTCGCCGGCGGGGAAAAAGAGCAGGGGGACCGCTCCCCACAGGATCGCCGAAAGCAGTACCCCCGTGAACAGGCGCCGGTACCAGTAGTCGTATGGGTGATTCTGCTGTTTGAAGAACCTTCGGGTGTCGAGAAAACGAAGCAGTGTGATCAGGCTTAAAGTACCGTACCAGATGCTCAGTTCCGTATGCGGGACCGCAGGCCAGAGGATGTAAACGAAAAGCGATGCATTGAAGAAGATGACGAAGGCGGAACTGTAAAGATTGTCATACATAAGCCGAAGCAACTGTAATCGAACGGCCTTTTCGTACGGATTACGCCCGGTGATCGGAGGCAGCGTCCAATGCATCATCGCATGTCCCTTTTCAGTCGTGTCGTATAGTATAGCATTATTATTCGTCGCCCGCTTCCTCGCCTTCGCTCAGTGCCCACTGCGCAAACGGGATCATTTCGGCTCGGACGAAGGGGTGGTGCAGGGACGATTCGCTGCTCATGGTAATGACCTCCACTTTTTCGACGCCGTGGGTGACGATAAATGCTTCGGCCTGTTCGATCTTCTTAAAGAGGATGTCTTTGGTGCCGAACGGCATGCAGAGGATGACGCGGCCCGATTCGGGCAGATAGAAGTCGATCTGTTCCTCATAATAGAGGTCGTCGTGGTGCTTGACGAGTTCGGTGAGCACCATGTTTTCAAAGAGGCGTCCGAAATGCTTCTGAAAGACCAGGGCGTTTTTCAGCGCGATATCGCAGAGATAGAGTTTCTTGGTCGCACGGGGATGCCCGAACTTTGCGACGGCATGCAGATAGCCCGCGGAGATCATCCGCTCATAATGGCGGTAGAGCATATCCTTGGAGATCTTCCGTTCGGCTTTGAGGCGTTCATAGAGCATGAAGGCGGACACTTTTTGCGTGTGCAGGCGGGCCGCAAGCTGAAGCAGATCGAACCCGATGTCATCGAGCGCATGGCGGAACGTACGCTGCAGCAGGAGGTTCCGCTCCTCCGAGGGGGTTTTGTGCATGACCGGAAAGCCGCCGAGCTGCAGGAAGTCGTTGAGGGCGCTCTCGTCGTATTTGCGCTCGAACGCCAGGAATTCCTCGAAATCGAGCGGTGCGAGACGGTAGTGTGCGAACCCCGTCTCGTCCACGGGTTCTCGGCCGATCAGGATCAGCTGCTCCACCGACGGCAGCGTGAGTTCCGGCCGGTAGTTGTCCAGCACGACGGTTGTGACCTCGTTGGTGTTGCAAAAAGAGCGGATCTGCGCATTGAACCGCTCGGTGTCGATGCGGATGTCGCTGCAGTCGATGTAGAGGTAGGAGGACTTTTTCTGCTGCAGCAGGTAGTGTTTGATCGACATGGTTTTGCCGCAGAGGGCGATGCCGCTCAGGTCAAACGAGTGCGTCGGCGGCGAAAATTTGCGTTCGACGTAGCCGCCGGCATGCAGATCCTGACGGTAGAATTTTTCAAGCAGTTCGATCATATCATCCCCCTTATTTGCGGTTGTTAATTGTATCAGTTCCTTTTTAGAAGGAAATAAATTTCAGAAAATATCGGCTATAGCCCCCTAAAACCCTTGAATTTGCATAGTGATCTCAGTATAATTCCGCTCCCTTTAAATAGTTGGATGCGATCCAACGAGTTCTTTATGAGGAAAAATAATGGAAAAGATTCGTTTGAAACTGAGAGCGTACGATCACCGTGTACTGGATCGTTCGGTTAGCTCAATTGTTGAAGCTGTAAAGCGTACGGGTGCGGAAATCCGCGGTCCGATCCCTTTGCCGACCAAAATCCGTAAATATACGGTTCTCAAGTCTGTTCACGTCAACAAAGACAGCCGCGAACAGTTCGAAATTCGTATGCATGCTCGTCTGATCGACATCGTTTCGGCTACGCCGGACACTGTTGATTCGCTGATGAAGCTTGATCTGGCGCCGGAAGTGGATGTCGAAGTCCGCTCGATGGATAAATAAGGAGTATCGCAATGGAATATATTGTTGAAAAAATCGGTATGAGCCGTACTATCAGCGTTCCGAGTACTCCGGTAACGCTTTTGAAAGTCAAAGAAGCAAAAGTCTGCGAAGTCGAGAACGGCCGCGCGATCGTTGCTTACAGCGACGGTAAGAAAATGAACAAGTCGATCGAAGGCCAGCAGAAAAAATATGCGCTGCCGGCGGAATACAACCGTTTCGTCACGCTGAACGTCAGCAATACGGAAGCGGGCGAGCTCGATACGACTGCCCTGGGCGAAGCGAAAGTGCTTAAATGCTCTTTCACGACCAAAGGTCGCGGTTTCAGCGGTGTTATGAAGCGCTGGAACTTCGCCGGAGGTCCGGGCGCACACGGTTCGCGTTTTCACCGTGCCGGTGGTTCCATCGGTAACTGTGAATGGCCGGGCCGCGTTATGAAAGGCCGCAAGATGGCCGGACAGTACGGTAACGTTAAAACTACTGTGAAAAATGAAGTGATTTCTTACGACGCAGAAAACGGCATCCTCGTCGTCGCGGGTTCCATCCCGGGCGCCAACGGTGCAATGGGTCGTGTAAAGGTTGTTAAATAATGAGCGCAATCGTATTGAATGAAAAATTTGAAACAGCGTCTGAGCTGACATTGCCGGAAAGCTTTTCCGGGATCAACCCGCACAACCTCTACCTGTATGTCAAATCATATCAGGCGGGGCTGCGTGCCGATACTGCTTCTGCCAAAACACGTTCACAAATGCGTGGCGGCGGCAAGAAGCCGTGGGCCCAAAAAGGCCGTGGCGGCGCGCGTGCCGGTTCACGCCGCTCCCCGATCTGGGTCGGTGGTGCCGTGTCACACGGACCGAACACCGGTCGCAATTATGACCAGAAGGTCAACAAAAAGCAGAAGAAACTTGCACTGAACTTTGCGCTCGACGCACTGGCGAAAGAGGGGAAACTCTTCATCGTCGATTCGATCGAAGTCGCTTCGGGCAAGACAAAAGATGCCAAAGCGCTGTTTGACAAACTGGGTGCACGCGATGCGCTCTTCGTCAAATCCATCATCGATGAGAAGACGTTCCTGGCATTCCGTAACATTCAGTCCACTTACCTGGTTGAAGAGAACGAACTGAATGCATTCCTGGCATCAGCATACCGTGCGATCGTGATCGAAAAAGCGGTATGGGAAAATCTGACTAAAGAGAGCTAAGATGGCTGATATTACAGATATTAAATCAATCGTTTACACTGAGAAAACGCTTGGTCTGCAAGAAGAGGGTGTTGTCGTTGTTCAGACCTCTCCGCGCATGACCAAAACCGGTCTCAAAGAGGTGTTCCGTGAGTACTTCGGTGTCATTCCGACGCGCATCAACTCGCTGAACCAAAGCGGGAAGACAAAGCGCTTCCGCGGTGTCATGGGCAAGCAGAACGACTATAAAAAGTTTTATGTCAAGCTGCCTGAAGGCGCGGCAATCGAATCGTTGGCGGTGTAATCATGGCAATTAAAACATACAGACCAATCACACCGAGTCGCCGTTTCTATACGAACATCGACTCGGCGGACATCACAGCAAAAGCATCTGTTCGCTCTCTGCTGAAAAAACTGCCGGTTCATTCCGGTCGTAACAACAACGGACGCATCACGTCCCGCCACAAGCAGGGCGGTGCGAAGAAGCTGTACCGTATCATCGATTTCAAACGTAACAAGTTCGGTATCCCGGGCACGGTTGCAGCGATCGAATACGATCCGTACCGTAACTGCCGTATCGCGCTGATCAACTACGCGGACGGTGAAAAACGCTACATTATTCAGCCCAAAGGCCTGAACGTTGGCGACGCGGTTGCAGCAGCGGTTGAAGGGCTCGACATCAAGCCGGGCAACGCGATGAAACTGAAAAACATCCCGGTCGGTACGACGGTACACAACGTAGAGCTGAAACCGGGCAAAGGCGGCCAGATGGTCCGTTCTGCCGGTGCTTCCGCCCAGATCATGGGTCGTGACGGCAAATACGTTTCTGTGCGTCTGCCTTCCGGTGAGATGCGTTATGTGCTCGGTGAGTGTATGGCGACCATCGGTACCGTCGGCAACGAAGAGTACAGCAACATCGTCTTCGCAAAAGCGGGTCGTAGCCGCCACATGGGTATCCGTCCTCAGACACGCGGTTCCGCGATGAACCCGATCGATCACCCGCACGGTGGTGGTGAAGGTAAGACAAACTCCGGTCGTCACCCGGTTACTCCGTGGGGTAAACCGACCAAGGGTGCGAAAACTCGTCGTAAAAAAGCGAGCGATAAGCTTATTATCTCTCGTCGTAAGAAAGGTTAATCGATGGCACGTTCAGTAAAAAAAGGTCCGTTCGTAGACGACCATTTGATGAAAAAAGTGCTCGCAGCCAAAGAAGCGAAGAGCAATAAGCCTATCAAAACATGGTCACGCCGCAGCGTGATCATGCCGGAGATGATCGGTCTGACACTCAACGTCCATAACGGCCGTCAGTTCGTACCGGTTTACGTGACAGAAAACCACGTAGGCTACAAGCTCGGCGAATTTGCTCCGACACGTACATTCAAGGGCCACAAAGGCTCAGTTCAGAAGAAGGTGGGATAACATGGCAAGAGCACTGTTGAAATTTATCCGCGTCTCTCCGACGAAATCCCGCCTCATTGCACGCGAGATCCAGGGCATGAACGCTGAAGAAGCGATCGCGGCACTGGAATTCACGCCGAACAAAGCGGCGAAGATCATCTCCAAAGTCGTGGCTTCTGCTGTTGCGAACAGCGGCAACGACGCCAGCGACTGTGTGATCACTTCTTGCCGTGTTGACAACGGTCCGGTTCTCAAACGTTTCCGTCCGCGCGCTCGCGGTATGGCGTCTGGTATCCGTAAACCGACGGCACACATCTTAGTAGAAGTAGAGGGTAAATAATTATGGGTCAGAAAGTCAATCCGATCGGATTCCGCCTGGGCATCAACCGTAACTGGGAGTCCCGCTGGTATCCGAATTTCAAAAACGCACCGGCCAACCTGGGCGAAGACCACAAAATCCGTACATTCCTGAAAAAGGAACTCTACTACGCAGGTGTGAACAACATCATCATCGAGCGTACGGTCAAGCGTCTGCGCGTCACCATCGTCGCAGCGCGCCCGGGTATCATCATCGGTAAAAAAGGTGCTGATATCGAGAAGCTGAAAGTGAAGCTTCAAAACCTGATCGGCAAAGACATTGCCGTCAACATTAAAGAAGAGAAAAAATCCATGATCGCTTCCCAGCTTGTTGCTGAGAACGTTGCGACCCAGCTGGAGCGCCGTGTCGCGTTCCGCCGCGCAATGAAAAAAGCGATGCAGAACGCACAGCGTGCGGGTGCAAAAGGTATCCGTATCGCCGTAGCGGGTCGTCTCGGCGGTGCTGAAATGGCACGGACTGAGTGGTACCGCGAAGGACGTGTCCCTCTGCATACGCTCCGTGCGAAAATCGATTACGGTTTTGCCGAAGCGCATACAACGTACGGGATCATCGGTATTAAAGTCTGGATCTTCAAAGGGGAAGTTCTTTCCAAAGGGATCCAGCCTGAACCTAAAGAAGAAAAGCGTGAGCGCCGCGGTCGTGCTCCGAGAAAGGCGGATTAATCATGTTGATGCCAAAAAGAATGAAATACCGCAAGTACATGAAAGGTCGCAACCGCGGTAAAGCGCGCAGCGGCTACAAACTTGCATTTGGTGATATCGCGTTCAAAGCGGTCGAAGCGGGTCGTATCAACTCTCGCCAGATCGAAGCAGCGCGTATTGCAGCTACTCGTCACATCAAGCGTCAGGGTAAGATCTGGATCCGTGTTTTCCCGGATAAACCGCTTACTGCTAAGCCGCTTGAAGTTCGTATGGGTAAAGGTAAAGGTGCGATCGACCAGTGGGTAATGAACATTAAACCGGGTCGTATCATCTTCGAAATGGGTGGCGTTGAAGAGTCCCTGGCACGTGAAGCACTGCTGCTCGCGATGCACAAGCTGCCATTCAAAACTAAAATTGTAACGGCGGAGATGGACAATGAAGTATACTGATTTGGCAGACAAGACTCCAGCGGAACTGGGCGCGATGCTCAAAGAGAAGAAGACTGAGCTCTTCACGCTGAAGCTGAAACAAAAAACGATGCAACTGCAGAACACGAGCGAACTGCGCGACGTGAAAAAAGACATTGCACGTATCAACACTGCGCTCAGCGCAGCGAAGTAAGGAGACCCGAATGTCTAAACGTGAAATTCAGGGTGTAGTCGTCAAGAAAGCCGGTGACAAAACGGCGACGGTCGTCGTAGAACGCCGCGTCATGCACCCGCGCTACCACAAAACAGTTAAGCGTTTCAAAAAGTACCTCGTCCATGACGAGAACAACACGCTTAACGTCGGTGACAAAGTGATTGCCGTTGAGTGCCGTCCGATGTCCAAGACGAAATCGTTCACGCTTAAAAGTGTCGTAGGAGCTGAGTCATGATCCAGAGCTTTTCTCGTTTGAATGTCGCAGACAACACTGGTGCGAAAGAGATCATGTGTATCAAGGTTCTGGGCGGTTCCAAGCGCCGTTATGCCTCTGTAGGTGACGTCATCGTCGCTTCAGTCAAAAAAGCGCTCCCGACCGGGAAAGTCAAAAAAGGCCAGGTCGTCAAGGCCGTCGTCGTCCGTACCAAAAAAGAGGTACAGCGCGAGAACGGTTCACTGATCCGTTTCGACGACAACGCTGCGGTCATCCTGGATGCGAAAAAAGAGCCGATCGGTACACGTATCTTCGGCCCTGTCAGCCGTGAAGTACGCTACGCAGGGTTCATGAAAATCGTATCTCTGGCTCCGGAGGTTGTGTAATGGCAAAGTTTAACTTCAAAAAAGGCGACATGGTCGAGATCATTGCCGGTGACGACAAAGGCACCAAGGCAGAAGTTCTCGTCGTAATGCCTAAAGAGAACAAGGTGATCGTCAAAGGCTGCAAGGTAGCGAAAAAAGCTGTCAAGCCGACCGAAGAGAACCCAAAAGGCGGATTCGTTTCTAAAGAGATGCCGATCGATGCATCCAACGTCCGCAAAGTGGAGGCGTAATTCATGGCACGTATGAAAGAGAAATATCTTGCACTGAAACCGGAACTGCAAAGCGCGCTTGAGATCAAGAATGCCATGCAGATCCCTGCCGGCGAGAAGATCATCATCTCCGTCGGTACCGGTTTCGCGATGAAAGACAACAAACTCATCCAGAACATCCAGGACACGATCAGCCAGATCGCCGGTCAGCATGCGACCGTCGTCGATGCACGCAAATCCGTCGCGGGCTTCAAAGTGCGCGAAGGGATGCCGGTCGGTGTCAAAGTCACCCTGCGCGGTGAGAACATGTACACCTTCCTGGACAAGCTCGTCTCGATTGCGCTGCCGCGCGTGAAGGACTTCCGTGGTGTTCCGCGCAACGGTTTCGACGGCCGCGGTAACTACAACTTCGGTCTGAACGAGCAGCTGATTTTCCCGGAAGTCAACTATGATTCCATCATGCAGATCCACGGGATGAACATCACCGTCGTCACGACGACACAGAGTGATAAAGAGGCATTCGCGCTGCTCGAAGCGCTGGGTATGCCGTTCGCGAAAGGAAGAGACAATGGCTAAAAAGTCCATGATCGCAAAACAGAAGCGTAAACCGAAATTCGCGGTACGCGCGTATACACGCTGCCAGATCTGCGGACGTCCGCACTCTGTGCTTCGTGATTTCGGTATTTGTCGTGTTTGTTTCAGAAAAATGGCAAACGAGGGATTGATCCCAGGCGTCAGAAAGTCAAGCTGGTAAGCTTGAAACTCCTGACTGTTAGCAAGGAAAAATAAAATGGTAAATGATCTTATTGCAGACTCTTTGACCCGTATCCGTAATGCAGCGATGCGCCGCCTCGACGTGGCAACGCTCCTGCACTCAAAATCGGTCGAAGCAGTCGTTAGTATTCTCGCAGAGAAAGGGTATGTTGATAGCTTCAATGTTGTCGAAGACGGTAACAAGAAAAGCATCAACGTTGTGTTGAAGTATGATGAAAACGGCAAGACCGTCATCAACGAGATGAAACGCGTTTCCAAACCGGGACGCCGTGTTTACAAGGGCCGTGATGAAATCAAGCGTTTCAAAAACGGTTACGGTACGATCATCATCAGTACTTCCAAAGGTGTCATCCCGAACGATAAAGCGTATGAGCTTGGCGTTGGCGGTGAAGTCCTCTGTACAGTTTGGTAAGGAGATAACAGATGTCACGTATTGGTAAAGCTCCGGTTGAATTTCCGGCCGATGTGAACGTAACGGCTGACGGCGATGTTATCACCTTCAAAAAAGGCAACAACACGCGTACCCTTGACACGAAAGGCAACGTTGACTTCAACATCGAAGGCAACACCCTGACGTTCTCGACAAAATCCGATGAGCGCGAACACCGCGCTTTCTGGGGTACATACCGTGCCCTGGCAGCGAACATCGTAAAAGGCCTGACACAGGGCTTCGAGAAAAAACTCGAGATCAACGGTGTCGGTTACCGTGCCGCAGTCAAAGGCAAAGTCCTGAACCTGCAGCTTGGTTTCTCGCATGACATCGACTACGACATCCCTGCGGGCGTCGAAGTCTCTGTCGAGAAGAACATCATTACCCTCAAGGGTATCGATAACCAGCAGATCGGTCAGATGGCCGCTGAGATCCGCGCTTTCCGTCCGCCGGAGCCTTACAAAGGCAAAGGTGTCAAATATGTTGAAGAACATATTGTCCGCAAAGCCGGTAAAACTGCTAAGAAATAAGGGGGGAGCTAGATGAATGTTAAAGTCATGAAAGCAAAAGCTTCAAAACGTGTTCAGCGCAAGCGCCGCATCCGTGCAAAAATCAGCGGTACGGCTGCGAAGCCGCGCGTCAGCATCTTCCGCTCCAACCGCTATCTCAGCGTACAGGCGATCAACGATGACGCTGCGGTCACACTGGCGGCTTCCAGCACGAAACCGCTGGGCGCAAAAGCAAACAAAGAGGGTGCGGCAGCACTGGCGAACGACTTCGCAGGCAAGCTCAAAGAAGCGGGCATCAGCGAAATCTTCTTTGACCGTAACGGTTACGTCTTCCATGGCGTTGTTGCGGCGTTTGCCGATGCACTTCGCGCCAACGAAATTAAGTTTTAAGGACTGATCGATGGAAACTATCAACAGAGAAGAATTCGAAGAATCGATCGTACACATCGGTCGGGTCACGAAAGTCGTCAAAGGTGGTCGCCGCTTCCGTTTCACCGCACTGGTTGTCGTCGGTAACAAAAACGGTACGGTCGGCTTCGGTTACGGTAAAGCGAAAGAGGTTCCTGACGCGATCCGCAAAGCGGTTGACGAAGCGTTCAAAAACTTGACGGATGTTAAGATTAAAGGGACTACAATTGCGCATGACATTGAGCACAAGTTCAACGCAAGCCGCATCCTGATGAAACCGGCCTCTGAAGGTACCGGTGTTATCGCCGGTGGTGCGATGCGTCCGGTTCTTGAACTGGCAGGCATCCAGGACATCCTGACGAAGTCTATCGGTTCAAACAATCCGAATTCGGTTGTCCGCGCGACGATCGAAGCGCTTGCGCGGATGAAAGGATAAGCAAATGGCACTCGAAAACTTGACACCTTCCGCAGGCTCTACTCACGCTACGAAGCGTGTAGGCCGCGGTCAGGGTAGTGGTATGGGCAAAACAGCGACCCGCGGTAACAAGGGTCAAAAAGCGCGTACGGGTTATAAACGCAAACGTAACTTCGAAGGTGGACAGCAGCCGCTGGCGAAACGTCTGCCGAAAATCGGTTTTACGTCTCGCGTCGTCAAACCGTATGCGATCAACGTTGACCGCATCAAAGCGGTTGCCGAGCTCGACGAGATCACGGTAGAGTCGATCCGTTCGGTTCACAAAATGGGCAAAGCGGTCACGAAGGTCAAACTGGTCGGTGCGACTGCGAAAGACCTGGCGAGCAAGATCAAAGACGAAAACGTTACGACAACTGGCAAGTAATGAACCAGCAGCTCATTAACAAGATCCTCATTACGATCGGGTTTCTGTTTATTTACCGGTTACTGGCATACGTGCCGGTACCGGGAGTTGATACCGCGGTCATCGCCTCTTTTTTTGATTCACACTCCTCCGATGCACTCGGTCTGTTTAACATGTTCAGCGGTCACGCCGGAGAACGCCTCTCCATCCTTTCACTCGGTATCATGCCTTATATCACCGCCTCGATCATCATGGAACTGCTTGCAGCGACGTTCCCGAACCTCGGCCAGATGAAAAAAGAGCGCGACGGTATGGTGAAATACATGCAGATTATCCGTTATGCGACGATTGCAATTACCATCGTACAGGCCATCGGTGTGAGCATCGGTCTTCAGGGGATGACCGGAAAAGACGGCAGCAGTGCGATCCTGATGGATCACAGCACATTTGTCATGGTCGCGGCGATCTCCATGCTCGCGGGCACGATGATGCTGATGTGGATCGGTGAGCAGATCACGCAAAGCGGGATCGGCAACGGGATTTCCCTGATCATCTTCGCCGGGATCGTTTCCGCGATTCCTTCCGCGATCGGTCAGACGGTCACCATGCTCAACACCGGTGCAATCAGCTTCATCACGGTCATCGCGATCCTGGCGCTGATTCTCATTACCGTCGGCGTCATCATCTATGTGGAGCTCGGCGAGCGCCGGATCCCGGTGACGTATGCCAAAAAGACGATGATGGCGAACCAGAACAAGCGTGTCATGAACTACATCCCGATCAAGGTTAACCTCTCGGGCGTCATTCCGGTCATCTTCGCTTCTGCGATCCTGATGTTCCCGATGACGGTGCTCTCTTCGAGCACGAACCCGTATGTGCAGTCGGTAGCCGACCTGCTCAATCCGAGCGGCTACTTCTTTAACTTCCTGACGTTCCTGTTCGTCGTCTTCTTCGCATATTTCTATGCGTCGATCGTCTTCAACGCGAAAGACATTTCGGACAACCTCAAGCGTCAGGGCGGGTTCATCCCGGGGGTGCGTCCGGGCGATGCGACCAAAGAGTTCCTGAACGAAACGGCATCGCGCCTGACGTTTACCGGTGCGATCTATCTCGGTCTCGTTGCGACGCTGCCGTGGATCATCGTCAAGGGCATGGGCGTACCGTTCTACTTCGGCGGTACGGCGGTCCTGATCGTTGTCCAGGTCGCCCTTGACACCATGCGCAAAATCGAAGCTCAGATCTATATGAGCAAATACGAAACCCTCAGCGCGGTCGGTCTGTAACCCATGGCCATTGCGCTGCGCAAACCCGCAGAAATCGAAAAACTCCGTGCCGCCAACGCGATCGTTGGCAGCACGCTGGAACTTCTGCGAAACGAAACCAAACCCGGCATGAGTCTCAAGGAACTGGACGCCATGGCGGAAGACTACATCCGAAGCCAGGGCGCAAAACCCTCCTTCAAAGGCCTTTACGGATTCCCGAACGCGGTCTGCACCTCCCTGAACGAAGTGATCATCCACGGCATCCCGAGCGACTACAAACTGCAAGAGGGCGACGTGATCGGTTACGACATCGGTACGGAGCTTGAGGGCTATTTCGGAGACGCGGCCATCAGCGTACCGGTCGGGACCGTGAGCGCCCAGGACGAAGCGTTGATCGCCTGCGCGAAGGACTCGCTGTATTATGCCATCGACATTATCAAAGAGGGCATGCGTTTCAAGGAGCTTTCTGCCGCGATCGAGCAGTTCATCCTGGACCGGGGATTCGTACCGCTTCGGGGCTTCTGCGGACATGGCATTGGCAAAAAGCCGCATGAAGAACCGGAAATCCCCAACTATCTTGAAGGCGCGAACCCCAAGGCGGGTCCGAAGATCAAGAACGGGATGGTATTCTGTCTCGAACCGATGATCTGCCAGAAAGAGGGCAAAGCGGTGATTCTTGAGAACGGCTGGGACGTTGTCAGTTCCGACGGGCTCAACGGGTCGCATTACGAACATACAGTTGCTGTCATCGGCGGCAAAGCTGAAATCTTATCATTACCCCAAGGAGCATAAATGGCAAAAGATGATGTCATTGAGGTTGACGGTACAGTAGTTGAAGCGCTGCCGAACGCAACATTTCGTGTGGAGCTTGAGAACGGTCACGTAATTCTTTGCCATATCGCCGGCAAAATGCGTATGCACTACATCAAGATCCTTCCGGGCGACCGTGTCAAGATCGAGCTGACTCCGTACAGTCTCGACAAGGGACGCATTACCTACCGCTACAAATAAACCTAATCTACTGTAGAAAGTAAAGATATGATCTTCGTTGTACCGAAGACTCCTGTTTTTGTTTTTCGACCCCGTGTATCAAGGGGCAATTTGGTACGAGATCAAACGCGCACAGCGCACAAGAGGTATACATGGCATTAGTCAACGGTACAGTCAAATGGTTCAATGAAGAAAAAGGTTACGGTTTCATCCAGCAAGAAGACGGTGGTTCGGACGTGTTCGTCCATTTCCGCCAGATCAACATGGAAGGGCACCGTACCCTCCAGGAAGGTCAGAAAGTGACCTTCGAAATCGGTGAAGGTCTTAAAGGACCGCAGGCCGAAAACGTCACCGTCGTCGGCTGACGGCTCCCCTGCAAAGATGCCGGCGGATCCCGCCGGTATTTTTGCATTATCATTATCCTTTCTTTAATCTTTTTCGATTATACTTTCACCCTTCGTCGGGATGTAGCGCAGTCTGGTAGCGCACCAAGCTGGGGGCTTGGGGGTCGCAGGTTCGAGCCCTGTCATCCCGACCATTTATCTACGCATTTTTCGTCAATATAGTCTATAATTTCGGATTCTACTTACGCCGTTGTTCGGCTCGGAGCACTTTTTGCGTCAAATCAGCAATTATATCTACTGCGATGACTTCATCGCCGATCTTCGGTATGAGACGCGCCTTATGGCCAATCCCTATTACGATTATCCCTACCTGATTCTTGAGAATTTTCTCTCCTCCGAAGCGTGCGCCGAGATCGCGGCTTACACCTTTGAAAAGAGCGAGGGGGAGCGCGCGAGGGTCAAAAAGAGCCAACAGGGCGTCGTGGTGCCGGGGCTCGAAGAGGAGATCCGGAAAACGGCGATCCACCGACTGCCCGATGTGCTGCTGGAAGGGTACCATCTCAGTTTCGCCCATCATCAAAAGCGGATCGAGGACTATTTCAGCGTGGCGCTGACGACGGCGACGGAGGTACAGGCACTCGAATACACAAAAGGCGGTTTCTACGTCAAGCATGCGGACGATTCGAACGACGTGGTCAACAGCGAGGGTGAAACGGTTGGTTTCATACCGGTCGCGCCGGAACGAAAGATCACGACCGTGCTGTTCGCGACCTCGCACGAATCGCACGGCGGGAAGGGGATGCATTTCGGCGGCGGGGAGCTGTTCTTCAATTACCTTCATGACTCGAAAGGCAACCCCGTGAGCATCCGCCCCAAGGCGGGGGACATGGTGGTCTTTCCCAGCAACCCGCTTTACAGCCACGAGGTCCTGCCCGTCACACAGGGGTACCGCCTGACCCTGGTGCAGTGGCACGACGCCATTGTCACATGAACGGGCGCAATCTTATATGGTCACATTAATCATGTACGGGACACATTGGAGCACTGTTTTTAACAAGTGTATGTAGCCCTCTCGAATGTGATCAGGTGCGAGCAGATGACGACGATAGTCAAGAAAGATATCCCCTTTTTCGAATGGATCCTTCAGAGTGCGGCCCAGGAGTTCAATGACAGGCTTCTCTCCAACCCCTGTCTGAAGGATTTCCTGAAAGAGGCCGATCCGGATCATCTCAAACAGGTACAGCTGGCCGGCTTCATGGAGGCCGTACGGGAGAATGAAACCGACTTTTTTCTGCGTTTCAAGCGGTACGCGCGCTTCCATTACGACATGGGGCTTCCGTATGTGGAATACCGGGATGCTTTTGAAGTGATGCACCTTCTTATGATCAAGAAAGCGGAGGCGGTCGAGAATACGAAGGCGATGCATGTTGCGATCGAGGAATACATCGCGAAGGCCAGAAACGCCAGTGCCGCCGGTTACCTTGAACGGACGCTGGAAAACGACAAAAAGACGCTGAAGCGCCAAACGAAGCGGCAGGTCGATATTAAGGCCGTCAAGGATCATCTGATATGGCTCCTGGAAGTGATCGACGACATACAGCAGATGCATGCAAAGCCGGCCGTCGAATTCGATCCCGAGGAGTGCAAATTCGGCAAATGGCTCACAACCAAGGAAGCGGGAAGGTACATTGAGGATCCCGCACTGCGCAAAAGCGTAGAGAAAACGCACCGGGAAATCCATCTCATTACGCAGAACATCTACCGCTCCATCTGGCGGAAGGACTA
>JARROU010000004.1:0-17824 GCA_037383585.1 Campylobacterales bacterium
CAGGTGGTCGTTGTTGGCGGCGATGAGCACCCCCTCCACACCGAAGAGGAGGCCAACAAGCTCGACAACATCTGTCTGAACGCCATCGACAAGAAAAACCCCTCCCTGCTGCATCAGGGCTGCGAAGCCTGCGGGGCCATCGGAGTGGAGGGGGTGCTCATCGCCGCCAACAACGACCACCTGAACGTCAAGCTGCTCGACTACCGCACGAGCAGCTGGGCGACGAAGGATACTAGTAACGTCGTGGGGTATACGTCGGCAGTCTTTTACTAGCGGCTGCGCTCTTCACATTGCCGACCGGCGGTCAATCGAGCCGCTTGATCACCGCATCGTCGCGCCGCAGCGTCTTGTCGTTCTCGAGAATGTGCTGCGCGATGTAGAAGCCGTGGTTGAGCCCCAGCGCGATGGAGCCGCCGCGTTCCTGGGTGATGTCGCCCGCGACATAGATGCCCGGAACATTGCTCTGGTAATGCTCGTCATGGACCGGGCATCCCTCTTCGATGCCGATGCCCGAACCCGTCAGGAACGCGCTCGGCGTCGTGCCCCCGATGGCGTAGATGACGCGGTCGAACGTTTCGGGTTCGCGCTCTTCGAAAAGCACCTTTACCTTGCCCTCGTCTTCCTCGAGCCCCGATATGTTCGTATTGAGGATCGGGCGGACTTCCCCGTGGGCGATGGCGTTGCCGATGTTCGTCTGGTTCGTCGGGTTGGCGCGGCGGAAGGTCGCGCGGCGGTAGCAGATGGCCACGTCATTCCTGCCCGAGAGATCTACGGCGTATGTCGTCGAGGGTATAGTTCACCCGCTTGCGGATGGCGGGCGGGATCTTGTAGTCGGGCTTGTTCGGTTTGCCCATCCGACCGATGGTCACAACGACGTAGCGCGCGCGGATGCTGCCGCCGGGGACCATGACGTCGAAGATGCCGTCGTCTCCCTTGACGATCTTCTGCACTTCCGTCTGCGGCTGGAACTGCACCGAGTGTTTTTCGAGGACCTCATCGAAGAAATCCAGGGTGCTCTCCTTGGTGCCGTCGATAAAATAGATGTTGCCGTCGAGTTCGACCTTCTGTCCCTGCCAGTCCTTGTCGACGCGTTTGTTGTCCTTGTAGTATTTCCGGATCGTTTCGTTATGGCTCTGCCCTTTTTCGAGCACGATGATATCGCGCATCCCCAGCAGGTAGCTCTCCACGGCGGCGGCGATGCCCGCCGGGCCCGCCCCGATCATCGCAAGGTTGTAAACCGATTCCATTCTCTCTCCTTATTGGTCAATATTGTATCACTTTCGCTTTACGATAATGAAAGCGTGCCGTTTATTTGATCTATTTATACCGGGATCTTGGAAATGCTATACTAATGAGATGCGTATCATTCAAACGGTTTTACTGCCACTGCTCTTGTTCTACCTTCCCTTCTGTGCGGCCGCGGAAGCGTCCAAAGAGCCTGCCGCTGCTTTACCGCTGCTCGAACCGCTTAAACGCGATGCAATCGAGATCGGCGAGGGCGCAAAGGATGCCTACGTCTTTGTCGACCCCAAGTGCCTCAAATCCGCCGACTTCCTCGATGCGATCCGGGAAAACGCCACCCTGCGCAAGCAGTTCCATTACTACATTTTCCTCTACGACATGCCGCAGGCGCCCTCCGAAGAAGTCATCAATGCCGTTTACACCGCCGCTTCTCCGAAAGAAGCGATGTTTACCTACATGCTGGAGCACAAACGCCTCTCAAAAGAGACAAACGAAACCCCGGCGGCGGCTCAGGAACGGATCAGGCGGATCAAAAAAGCAGCCGAACAGATCGGCATCGACAAGACCCCGTACCTGATCGTAAACAAAAGCACAGTGAAATAGCGTCGGGAACGGAGGCGTTTGCTAAACCAGATGTTGGCGTAGGCGAGCGCGTCGCGGCCCGCATCGGCGATGGCGATGTCCATGATCATGATCGTCGGCATGTTGTTCATGATGGCGCTGAGCACCGCGGAGAGGAAACCGGTGCCGATAACGGCGTATGCGTTCCCCTGCTGAGCCAGCGCTTCGATGGCTTCTGCCAGGTAGGCGGTGAGCCCCGCATTTTTCAGTCCGTAGACGACGACATAGAGGCCGATGGAGAACCATACGACCTGCCACGGGGCCGCTTTGACCGTCATAATCGGTTTGACCGCCTTGTAATGGCTGGCGATGAAAAGAAAGACGACCGCACCGCCCAGGGCGAAGAGCGAAACCGGAAGCGCATAGCGGTCGCCGATGAAGTAGCCCGCCATCAGGAGTACCAGAAAACCCCAGCTGAGCCGGAACATCGTCATGTTCTTGATGACACTGGCCGGTTCGGGCAGCTCGGCGACATCGACTTTGAGCGGGATGTCCCTGCGGAAGTAGAGCCAGAGCACGGCAACGGAGGCGAGAATGCTGAACAGGTTCGGCACGAACATCGCTTTGGCGTACTCCCAGAATCCGATGTCGAAAAAGCCGGCGGTGACGATGTTGGTCAGATTGGAGATCACCAGCGGGTTTGAGGCGCTGTCGCCGATGAAACCGCCCGCCATCAAAAAGGCGAAGACGGCCACCGGGTTCATCTTGAGGTGCTTCATCTTCGCCAGCAGGATCGGGGTCAGGATCAGCGCCGCCCCGTCGTTGGCGAAAAAGGCCGCCACCAGTGCGCCCAGCAGCAGGATGTAGACGAACATCCTGTTCCCGCTGCCCCCGCTCAGTTTCGCCATTTTCAGCGCCGCCCATTCGAAAAAACCGATCTCGTCGAGCACGAGCGAGAGCAGGATGATCCCGATAAAGGCCAGCGTCGCGTCCCAGACGATCCCCGTGACCGTCCAGACGTCGTCGACAGAGACGACGCCAAGCACGACGGCGATGACGGCGCCGACCACGGCCGTCGTACCGATCTGAAGGCCCCTGGGCTGCCAGATGACAAATACAAGGGTTATAAGAAAAAGCAGGGCTGCCGTCAGCATCGTTTCATCCTCAGGTAATATCAGGTGAAACTATATCAAGTTTTATTGATTTATACAATCCTTACGAACAGCAGGACTCCCCGGAGCAGCACGCCCCTTCCTTTTTGCGGAACCACGGCCTGATGATGAAATAGAGAATGAGACCCCACAGCAGCAGGGAGGAAGCCACGGCGATCATGCCCGCCTCTTCATGCAGATGCACCAGCGCCTTCGGATCGATTTCGGCCCGCACAAACAGCCAGTCGAGGATCAGACCGAAAACGATGCTGCCCAGCGCAATGGTGCCCAGATAGACGGCAAGGGCCCGCGTCCCCAGCATCTTTTTGACGACGCCGATGGTCACGGTATTGGTCGCGGGGCCCGCGCTCAGGAACACAAAGGCCGCCCCCGCGCTGACGCCCGAGAGCATCAGCCCCGCCGCGATCGGCAGCGACGCCGTGGCGCAGACGTACATCGGGACGGCGATCACGATGACGATGAGATAGGAGAGCCAGCCGTATTCGGCCAGCAGCGTACCGAGGTCGTCCGGTACGGCCACGGTGAAGAGTGCGCCGGCGATCAGACCCCAAAACAGCGGTTTGGCGATGTCGCCGAGCAGTGTCACGAAGGCGTAGCGCAGCGCCGCCGTGAAGGAGAAGCGTTTTTTCGTTTCCGTCGAACAGCCGCAGCCGGAGCTGCAGCAGCTGCTCTCCTCCTGTTTCGGTGCCGCCATGCTGAAAGCAGCCGGGGAGGCCTGTTTCGGCGGTGCCGCCATGGAGAATGCGGGGGATTTTTGCTCCGGCTGCTCCGGTTCCGCACCAAAGACGTTCGTCAAAATCCCCGCGAACATCGCCATCAGCATCGAGGTAAAGACCCTGTAAAGCGTGAAGGCCCACCCGAACATGCCGTAGGTCGCCAGGATGGAGTCCACCCCCGTGATCGGCGTCGAGATCAGAAAACTCAGCGTCGCCCCGCTGCTCGCCCCGCTCTTTTTGATCGACGTCGCCAGGGGAATCACCCCGCACGAACAGACCGGCAGCGGGATCCCGAAGAGCGTCGACTTGACGACGGAGGAAACATTGTCATGGCCCAGGTGCTTTGTCACCAGCGAATCGGGGACGAGTTCGTGCAAAATGCCCGCAAACAGCAGGCCGAAAATGATATAGGGCGCCATCGCGTTGCTCAGCTCGGCCAGCGCGTTCCAAAAGAGTGTCAGGTATTCCATGGCCATATTCTTCTACAATTCATTTTATATCCTGCTTTTCCTGCATCGCTTCTCCTTTTTTGCCTGACAGCCCTAAGATTGAGCTGCACACTCTTTGCACAGTTCCCCGCTACCATGACACCATAGCACCCCCTGAAAAGGAGCACGATGATCCGCCACCTGTTTGCGATGCTGCTGGCATCCGCACTCGGCGCCGAAGGGATCGATGCCTTGATCGACAAGGCGCTATCACGCCACCATTCGCTCAAAGCGATCGAACAGCGCCTCGGCGCACTCGACGCCATGGAAGACAAAAGCCGCCGTTTTGCCAATCCGCAGCTCACACTCGGCGTCAACGATATCCAGTTCGACGATCCTTCGGACCGCACCCTGGAACCGATGCAGTTTACGGCGGTAAACGTCCGGCAGAAGTTCCCGTGGTTCGGCAAGCGCGACGCGGCGGGCGAAAAGGTGCGTGCACAGAAGGCGATGCTCTTCGCGTCGCTCGAAGCCGCGCAGGTCGAACTGGCCAAACGCATCCGCCTGCGCGCCTATACCATCGCCGAGCTTGAGGATCGCCTCGCACTGCTGGACGATTACCTCGAACTGGCGGAACAGAACCTCGCGCTCAATACCGCCTACACCGCCACGCAGCGCGACCGCCACATGGGGATCATGTCCGCCGAGCTGATCCGCTCGAAAATCGCCGTGCGGCACGAAAAGCTCTCCGCCATGCTTTCGGCACAGAAAGCGCGGCTTTCCTACCTCGTGCAATCGCCGTTCGACGTAGTCGAAGCGGAAGGAAGCGTCGCACCGCCGCCCGGCATCGGCGACTACCTGCAGCGCCTGGAAGAAAACCGCGGCTACCGGGTGAAAGAGGCCGGATGGAACGTCGCCGCGGCCGACGTGAAAGTCAAAGCGCTCTCCAGCCGGGCCGACCCTTTCGTCATGGTCGGCTACTACTACCGCGAAGCCCGCCCCGACTACCTCAGCTTCACCGTCGGGGCCGCGCTGCCGATCTACGGTTCCGAACAAGACGACACCGAAGCGGCGCGACTGGCCGACCTGTCGGCAGCAGAAGAGACCGCCGACTACCGTTCAAAGCTCAAAAGCGAAATCGAAGCGGCCTACGCGGCGCTTGGGCGGGCCTACAACGTCTACCGGATCATCACCGAAGAGAGCCTGCCCCAGGCGGAGCACATGGTCGAACTCAGCGACGCAAAACTGCGAAGCGGCAGCGAGCTGTTCGCCTATTTCGACCTGCTCGAACGCAAGCTGGGCCTTGACGAGCAGCGCATCGCCGCAAAGGCCGACTACCTGCGCGCGCGGGCACGGCTCAAAGCACTGACGGGAGAAATCAGATGACACGATTACGAACCCTTTCTCTGCTGGTGTTTCTGCCACTATTCCTTGCCGCCGAAGAGCCGCCCTCCGTCGAACAGCTCTTTGGCGTCCGGACGGTCAAGGTGCAGAAGACGGATGCCGCCGAACAGCAAACCAACTACGGCTATGTGCGTGCGGAGGAGTCGCGCATGGTCGACGTCTCGCCGCGCTTCGGCGGCTATGTGGAGACGCTCTACGCCGATACGCGCTACCGGAAAGTCAAAAAGGGCGACGCGCTGGCGCGGGTCTACTCGCCGGAAGTGCTTCAGGCCAAGGAGGATTACCTCACCGCGCTGCGCTTCGATAAAAAACGGCCCAGCCCGGCGATGGTGCAAAGCGTCCGCAAGAAGCTAGAACTCCTCGGCGTCGGCCGAAGCGAGATCGATGCCGTCCGTACGCACATGCGGGCCGATGCGCTGACCACCGTCTACGCGCCGATCGCCGGATGGGTCTTCGAAAAAACCGTCTCAAAGGGGTCCGCCTTCAAGGCGGGGATGAAACTCTTTACGATCGTCAATCTCGAGCGCGTCTGGGTCGAGACACAGCTCTACCAGCAGGAGCTGCCGCGGCTGGCCGCATTGACGGAGTTCACCGTCAATGCGACCGGCGCGGCGAAAGCCTACCGCGCCGAAAAAGTGCTGCTCTACCCCGACATCGACCCCAAAGCGGCGACCGCCACCCTCCGCCTTGCCGTCGACAACCAAAGCGGCGAGCTGATGCCGGGGATGTACGCCGCCGTCACGTCTTCCGCGGCGGCCGTACCGCGGCTCACGCTCCCTCGCAGCGCCGTGATCCGGAAAAACGGCGCCTGGTATGTCTTCAGGGTCGGGGATTTCAAAGGGATCTACGATCCGGCAAAGATCGACGCAAAGCCCCTCGACAAAGAGCGCTACGAAGTGCTGTCGGGACTGAGCGAGGGGGATGAAGTCGTCGACAACGCCCTGTTCATGCTCGACGCCGACGCGCAGATCAGCGGGTTGGAATAGGAGCCTATCCATGATCGAACGCCTGATCGCCTTCAGCGTCAAAAACCGCTTCTTCGTCCTGATCGCGACGCTGTTCCTCGTCTTCGGTTCCTACCGGGCCGTGAAAAGCACCCCGCTCGACGCCCTGCCCGACCTCTCGCCCCCGCAGGTCATCGTGCAGGTGACCTGGAAGGGCCAGAGCCCCGAGATCGTCGAGGACCAGGGCACCAACCCGCTGGTGTCGCAGTTCCTCTCCATCGCCGACATCCGGACCGTCCGCGGATTCTCCACCTATGAGAACGCGCTGATCTACATCATTTTCAAAGAGGGCACCGACCTGTACTGGGCCCGTTCAAGGGTGCTCGAGCAGCTGGCAAGCATTCAAAGCAAGCTGCCGCCGAACATGGAAGTCGCGCTCGGACCTGACGCTTCGGGCGTCGGATGGGTCTACGAGTACGCCCTGACGTCCCGGACGAAGAGCCTCGCCGAGCTGCGTACGATCCAGGACTACTACTACAAATACGCCCTGATGGGCGTGGACGGGGTCAGCGACGTCGCGTCGGTCGGCGGATTCGTCCCGACTTTCCAGCTGACAATCAACAACGACGCGCTGATACGCTACGGGCTTTCCATCGGCGACGTCGCGCGGGTGCTCAAAGCAAATAACAACGACACGGGCGGCCGCATCGTCATCCAAAATGGCTATGAATGGATGGTCCAGGCCAAAGGCTACCTCAAAGATCTCGACGCCATCGGAAACCTCGTCGTCGCCGTCAAAGACGGCATCCCCGTCACCCTCTCGCAGATCGGCCGTCTGGAAATCGTCCCCGCCGCCCGAAGAGGGATGGCGGACCTCAACGGCAAAGGCGAAGTCGTCGGGGGCATCGTCATGGTCCGATACGGCGAGGACGTCTACAGCGTCATTGAGCGCATCAAGGAAAAAATGCGTTCCCTCAAGGTCGAAGGCGTCGACGTCGTGACGACCTACGACCGCTCCGGACTCATTGACAAGGCGATCGGCACCCTGACAGACACCCTGATCGAGGAGAGCGTCATCGTCGTACTGGTCATCGGACTGTTCCTGATGCACCTGCGCTCCTCGCTGATCGTTCTGATCGTGCTGCCGCTGGTCATCGGCACGACCTTTTGGCTGATGAAGCTCTTCGGCATCGGTAGCAACATCATGAGCCTCGGCGGTATCGCCATCGCCCTCGGAACCGTTGTCGACGCGAGCATCGTCATGATCGAAAACGCGCACAAACGGCTCCTGAAACAGCGCGATGCGCTCGGCAGGGAGCTGACCAAGGCCGAACACGCGGAAACGATCGTCTCCGCGGCGCAGCAGGTCGGGCGCCCCATCTTCTTTGCCCTCGCGCTCGTCGTCGTCTCCTTTCTGCCGATTTTCGCGCTTTCGGGGGAAGAGGGGCTGCTCTTTACGCCGCTGGCCTTCACCAAGACCTTCGCGATGTCCGCCGGGGCCGTTCTGGCCGTCACCCTCGTACCGGTGATGATGGTCTACTTTATCCGCGGGCGGATCAAACCCGAGACCGACAACCCCCTAAACCGTTTCTTCCTCTGGCTTTACCAGCCCCTGCTGACCTGGAGCCTGAAACTGCGGTACGTCGTGCTCGCCCTGTCGCTCGCCCTGCTCGCCGCCGTGGTGCCGCTGTACGAAAAGCTCGACTGGGAGTTCATGCCGATGCTAAACGAACAAACCTTCATGTACATGCCCGTCACGCCCTTTGGCATCAGCATCGACCAGAGCAAGGCCCTGACGCAGAAAACGGACAAGATCCTCAAAAGCTTCCCCGAGGTCGAGACGGTGTTCGGCAAGGGCGGGCGCGCCGACACGGCAACCGACCCGGCCCCGCTGGGGATGCTGGAGACGATCATCACCTTCAAGGACCCCTCGCAGTGGCGTGAAGGCATGACCTACGAGAAATTGATGGCAAAAATGGAGGCGGCCCTGCAGGTGCCGGGACTCGTCAACTCCTGGACCTACCCCATCCGCGGCCGCATCGACATGCTGCTCAGCGGCATCCGCACCCCCGTCGGGATCAAACTCTACGGCAGCGACACCGCGACGCTGCAGCGGCTCGCGCACACCATCGAGCAGAAGCTCGTCAACCTTCCCGAATCCGAATCGGTCTTCGCAGACCGCTCCGCCGCGGGTTACTACATCGACATCGATATCGACGAAAACGCGCTGGCCCGATACGGGCTGGCGAAATCGGTCCTGCTCGAATACACCCGCGCGGCCATCGGCGGAATGAAAGTGACGACGCTGTACAAAGGGATCGAACGCTATCCCGTCGCGCTGCGGCTCGAAGAGGACGAGCGGCGCAGCCTCAAAGAAATACGCAACATCCCCGTCAAGACACCGCTGGGCTTCGTTCCGCTCTCCACCTTCGCCGACGTGCACCACCGCGAAAGCGCCTCGGTGATCAAGAGCGAAATGGCGACCCCGGTCACCTACGTCTACATCACGCCGCGCACGGGCATCAGCGCCGTCCGCTACAAAGCGGCCGCGCTCAAGGCCCTGGGGGACCTGCAGCTGCCGCCCGGCTACCATATGGAGTGGGCGGGCCAGTCGGAGTACCTGGCCTCGGCGCTGGAAAAGATGCGCTGGATCGTCCCGGCGGTGCTTGCCGTCATCTTGCTGCTGATCTACCTCTCGCTGCGGCGGGTTGTCGCGACCCTGATCGTTTTTCTCACCCTCCCTTTCGCGCTGCTCGGCGGGGTCGTCTACCTCTGGCTGCTGGACTTCAGCATGAGCATCGCCGTCATCGTCGGTTTCCTGGCGCTGCTGGGGATCGCGGCGGAAACGGCCATCGTCATGATCGTCTACCTCACGGACAGCATCGAGGCCGCCCGCGAAAAACTCGGCGAACGCTTCGACGCGGCCGCGCTGAAAGCGGCCATTTTCGAAGGGGCGGTCAAACGGGTCCGGCCCAAGCTGATGACGGTCTTTTCCATCCTGGCGGGCCTCGCACCCATCATGTACACTCACGGCGTCGGCAGCGAGGTGATGCAGCGCATCGCCGCCCCGATGCTCGGCGGCATCGTCACCTCGGCGGTGCTCAGCCTCATCATCATCCCGATCCTGTATGAGCTGTATGAAAGACGACGTTTGAAGCACTAACCACAAGGAGAAAACATGAAAAAAACCATCTTGATAACGACTGTATTTTCCGCCCTGCTGGCATTGGCGGGCTGCAGCGAACAGAAAAAAGACTCGGACGCCCCGACGTCCGGGGCCATGAAATGCGGTGCCGGCAAATGCGGGGCGAACATGGTCAGCGGCAATTCGGAACTGGCCAAGAAACAGCGCAGCATCCTCTCGCAGATGTCGCAGGACGATCCGCGCATGAAGTGCGTGCTGGGCGCGAAAACGACCGAAAGCCTTTACGATTGCGTCCGGGACCCCGAAACCGGAAAGCTGACGCTCGATTTCGAGCAATAGGGCTGGAAAGGGTCTTCAGACTGACAACGTGCACACTCTGTGCACAAAAAAGTCCTATCATTATGTCAGTAAGGCAAAGGATCCTGGATGACAGAACATGAACATGGCATGCATATGCATCGCAACCATGACCACGCCATGCACGAAGCTCATGAGCACGGGAGCCACAGCGGCCATGCGGGGATGGGGCACATGCACCATATGGAGGAGTTACGACGGCGTTTCATCGTCTCGCTGATTGCCACCGTCCCTATTCTGCTCTTTTCGCCGATGCTGCAGGCGTGGTTCGGCTTCTCGATTGACTTTCCCTACCGCGACTATGCAACTTTGTTCCTGGCGACTTTCATCTACCTCTACGGCGGCAAGCCCTTTCTGACCATGTCGGTAGACGAGCTGAAATCCCGACAGCCGGGGATGATGACGCTGATCGCCATGGCGATCAGCGTCGCCTATTTCTACTCAGCCAGCACCCTCTTTTTCCCCGGGGGAAAGGCCTTTTTCTGGGAGCTGGCCACCCTGATCGACATCATGCTCATCGGCCACTACCTCGAGGCCAAAAGCATCCTGGGCGCCTCGAATGCCCTCGAAGACCTCGTACGGCTGATGCCCAATACGGCCACGCGCCTGACGCGGGAGGGGGCGGAAGAGACGGTTGAAATCAGCGCGCTGAACCCCGAAGACATTATCCTGGTGCGGCCCGGGGAGAAGTTCGCCGCGGACGGCAGCGTGAACGCCGGCGAGAGTACGGTGAACGAAGCCCTGCTTACCGGGGAATCCAAACCCGTCTTCAAGACGGAAGGGGATGACGTCTTCATGGGGGCCGTGAACCTCGACGGCGCCCTGCGCGTACGCATCACCAAAGCCGGGGACGAGAGCTACCTGTCGCAGGTGATCGCCCTCGTCAAGGAGGCACAGCAGAGCCGTTCGCATACACAGGACCTGGCCAACCGCGCCGCCGGGTGGCTCTTTTACGCCGCACTCGCCGCCGGGAGCGCCACCTTCGCCGTCTGGTCGGTGCTGCTCTCTCCCGTCGACGCCGTCCTGCGCAGTGTAACGGTCCTCATCATCGCCTGCCCCCACGCGCTGGGACTCGCGGTGCCGCTGGTCGTCGCCATCTCCACCTCGATGGCCGCCCGCTCGGGCATCCTGATCCGCAACCGCCAGGCGTTCGAAGCGCTGCGGGGGATCGACACCGTCTGTTTCGACAAAACGGGCACCATCACCGAAGGGCGCCTTGCGGTCAGCAGGGTATCGGCCCTGGAAGATGAAACGCAGATGCTCGAATACGCGGCCGCGCTGGAGCGCGATTCCGAACACAGCATCGCCCGCGCCGTGATGGAGTACACCGACGAAAAAGGCGTCCGGCCGGAGCCGGCAGAATCGTTCACGGCGATGCCCGGCATCGGCGCCTCCGCACGGGTCGCGGGGCATGAGGTGATGGTCGGCGGTCCGCAGCTGATCGAACGCGAAGGGTTCGACGTCCCTGCGCCGCTGCGCACCTATGAGCAGACGGCGTCGACGACGGTCTGGGTGGTCGTCGATCGGGAGGTTGCCGGCGTCATCTTACTTGATGACAAGCTGCGCGATACTTCGGCCGGGGCGATCTCCGCATTAAAGTCCTTCGGCATCGAAACCTTGATGCTGACCGGGGACAACGAGGCGGTGGCCGCTGCCATCGCCGAATCGGCCCGCATCGACCGTTACCGAGCCGGGCTTCTGCCCGATGAAAAGCTGGATGTTATCAAGCAGCTTCGCAAAGAAGGCAAACGCGTCGCGATGGTCGGCGACGGCGTCAACGACGCCCCGTCCCTGCTCGGGGCCGATATCGGCATCGCCATCGGGGCGGGCACCGATATCGCGATCGACAGCGCCGACATCATCCTCACAAGCAGCGATCTGCAGAGCGTCGTGGATGCGGTACGGCTCTCAAGAAGCACCTACGGCAAGATGAAAGAGAACCTCTGGTGGGCGAGCGGCTACAACCTGGTCGCCATTCCCCTCGCCGCCGGCGTCCTGGCGCCCTGGAACATCATCATCGGTCCGGCATTCGGCGCCGTGTTGATGTCGGCCAGCACCGTCATCGTCGCATTCAACGCGCAGCTGCTCAAGCGGCTGAAACTCTGACGCGCTTTGTGCACACGCTTTGCACACAGATCGTCTATACTGAATAAAAGGACGAAAGGAGACACCATGCACGGATTCGGCATGGGCGGCATGTGGCTGTGGTGGCTGCTGCCGCTGCTGATCCTCGCCGCGGCATTCTATATCGTTTACGAGCGTTCCTCCGACAGCGGACGTTCCCGCGCCCTGGACATCCTGGACGAACGCCTTGCCAAAGGCGAGATCGACGAAAAGACCTATGAACAGCTCAAAGCGGAACTGACTGGGAGGCGCTGACGCACAGTGGACGGCTCCGGCTATTGCAGCCGGCGCGCCATCACGACCCCCGCCGACAACAGGAGGATCGTCACCGCGTACAATGCGGTGTACCCGAACGCGTCGAGGATCAGCGCGCCCGGGATGGCGAAAAAGAGACCGACCGACGTCAGGTTCGACTGCAGGGCGATATAGACGGGGCGTTTTTCCTCCGGTGCGATGATCAGGATGTTGTTCGAAAAGGCGAGCTTCATCCCGTCGATGGCCGTTCCGATCAGGAAAAAGAGCACGCCGTAGTGCCAGAAGCTCTCGGCGACGAGGGCAAGCGCGTTGGCGGCGATAAACCCGCCGAAAGCACTGAAAATGATCGGCCGAATCTGCCCCTTGGCCGCCAGACGCCCCCAGAGCAGGTTGCTCAGCATCGCGCCGACGATCTGGATTGTAAGCAGATAGCCGACGTCCATCCCGCTGATGCCCAGTTTCGCCTCCGCGTCGAGGATGATGAACGGCAGCGAGAGCAGGTGGGCGTACGCGAAGAGATAGGTCCGGATCTGGCGGCGCAGCTGCGCATCGACTTTCAACAGCGAAAACGCGTTACGGATGAATGTGCCGAAATGCTTCTCTTTGGCCGAGACATTGGACTTGATCGGCTCCTCGATCAGTGAAAAGGCGATCACCCCGAAACTCATCATCACCGCGCTGATCATAAAGAGGTAGGCGAAGCTCAGAGGCGCTTCGAACGTTTCCAGGACGATCCCGGCGGCGAAGCCGCTGAGCACCGCCGCCACCGCGGCCATGAACTGCCGCTGCGCGATCACCTTTCCGCGGTAGCCGTGGCTGAACACCTTGCCGAGTACCTCGTTGAAATAGATCGCCCCGAACCCCGCAGCGAAGGAGAAGGTAAACAGCCCGATGCCGATGCACCACAGCGTCAGGGTCGGATGCGTCTCCCCGAAAAAGAAGATCGCCAGGCCGATCAGGAACCACGAAAGCACCCGCACCGCGAACACGAGGCGCAGGTGGGGCATCATCCTCGGATAGCTCTGCGCCCCGAAGGCGGCAACGAGCTGCACGAGGATCGCGCCCCCTTTGAGCAGGGACGAAAAGAGCCCGACCAGGAACGAGCTTCCCGAAAAATGGTTGACGATCAGCGGCAGGATGATCGAGGGTTCCGCGATCGTCGTCGTGATGGAGAGGAAGAAGCCGTGCATGACGGCTTTGATGCGCGAAGCGGTACGGTCGATCATCGGACGGTAAACCCTTTTGTTTTCAGGATGTGAAAGTCCGTGGCCGCCTTGTCACCCGACAGCCCCAGCTTAGCAACGACCTGCGGGTTGACGAGGTAGTAACCCAGCACCGCCTCCACGCGGTCCCCTTCTTGCAGTTTGAAGGCATAGGTGACGGCGCGCTTCTCGTTGTGCCCAATCATCGTGTTCTTCACCTCGCTGTCCGCCGCCCACGGCATCGCCGGCTTGCCGTTTTTTCCGATGACCCGTTCAAAGACCTCATCGGGAAGCCCGGTCGTCTTTCCGCCGCGCTCGACGCGCACCTTCAGCACGGCCCGGCGCAGCGGGTGCAGCAGCAGGGCATGGGACGTGCGGTTGTCGATGTTGACGATGAAGTGGTCGATGTTGCGTACCATCGAGAGGTCGATATGGTCTGCGAGCATCCCGGAATGCGAATGCGTCCCCGGGAAGCCGTGGAACGCATGGCTTTTCGTCTCGCGCATCACCGAGACGCTCCCCTCGACCTGCGGCATGTGGCAGCTGACGCAGTTGGCGCCGTCGAGTTCGTTGGCGATGTTGGTCGAGCAGACGTTGAGCCCCCACTTGTTCTTCTTGTGCGAGTGGCAGCCGATGCAGACGTTTCCGTTGGCCATATGCGCATTGCCTTCCGTCGCGATGGCGTGGAACGGTGAGTCGATGTGCGAGCGGAGGGTTCCGTAGTAGCGCTTTTCCTGCGGATCGATGACGTTCGTATTGGTTTTGGCGTGGTGCTCGATGCTTTTGATGCGGTGGCAGTAGGCGCAGGCAATCCCATCGTTCTGTGTTGCGTTTTTGGGGTCGGGCAGCGCCGTCTGCCCTTTCGTCAGCATGGCGTCGAGGTTGTCCGCGGCGGGCGTATGGCACTTGCCGCAGCCGTACTGTTTCATCTTGAGGTTTTTGGGGTGGTTTTTCCAGACCGAGGCGTGGATGGGGTCTTTGAACACCGTACTGTTGTTATGCTGCGAGGCCGTATATTCTTCATAAATGGCGGGATGGCATGCCTGGCAGGCGCTGTTGGGCGCATAGCTATGCGCTTTGTCGTTCGCCAGGAGCGTCCCCGCGGCGATCGTCACGCAGATGAGATTCAGTACAGATTTCAAACATAATCCTTTATTATTTTAAATAAAAGTTGGAATTATACCAGAATCGTGCGGCTTTTTGGTGCCGAAAAGCCGCTTCTTATCATTGAAACATTAAGATAAATAAAACCAATCCGAACAAGAAGGCAGGTCCATGCGCATACTGCTGCTCGAGGACGACCCCGTCCTTTCCGACATCGTCGGCGACTTTCTCAGCGAGTACTATGAAACCGACTGCGCCGCCTCCGCCGACGAGGTCCGCGTTCTGGTCGATCGAAACCGCTACGACCTGTTCCTGTTCGACGTCAATGTCCCCGGAAAAGACGGCATAGCCTTACTGAGGGAGCTGCGGGAGTTTAAAATCACGACACCCGCCATCCTCCTGACCGCCTATGAAGATACGGCGCATCTCAAAGCCGGTTTCGAAGCGGGGGCGCACGACTATATCCGCAAACCGTTTGCCCTCGAGGAGCTGAAAGTGCGCATCGAAAACAGCAAACGGCTGTTCAATATCGAGCAGCATGACCGCGTACAGCTCTGCGAAGGGCGCCGCTACGATCCCGAAACGAAAACCGTCGAAACGGAGGGGATCCACCAGCCGCTCGCCCCGAAAGAGGCGGCGATGCTGGAGTACTTCCTCGCCCACCCGGGGCGTACCATCACTTCCGAAGAGCTGGTCCGGAATCTCTGGGATTTCGACCACCTTCCCAGCGACGCGACCCTGCGCTCGCACATCCGGCGGCTGCGCGAACTGATCGGCTTTGACAAGATCACGACCGTGCGCGGCATGGGATCGCCTCCTCGTTCCTTTTCATCCTCCTGACGGGGTTTTGGTACTACACGGCCCAGAAACACGCCCTTGAGAACAACGAGCACTACCGGCTCGAACACATCGCCGACCGCATCGGCACGGCAATCATCATGGCGCATATGCACAAAGAGCGCCTTCGGATGCCGAAGATCCCCGACGACGTCGACATCGCGCTCATCGGCCTCGACGGGCAGCTCAAGGAGGGGTTTATGCCCGTACCGGTCTGTCCGGAGCATCCGGACTACCTGGAAGAAGACGGCCATATGGTGCTCATTTCCGATGCGCCGAAGGAGCATCTGGATGTCCGCTATATCGTCGTCAGCTCCGCATCCCTTTTCGGCGTGCTGGAGCAGCTGCTCCGGCTCGTCCTGGCCATGATGGCCGCCATCGCGCTGCTGGCGACCGCCGTTGCCTGGACGCTTTCGAAGCTCTTCATGCGGCCGCTGCATCAGCGCGTCGTACAGACCGAGCGGTTCGTCAACGACATCACGCATGAACTCAACACGCCCGTCACCGCGCTTTCCATGGCTGCGGAACAGGTGCTCTCCAGCGGCCGATGCAGCGAAAAGACGCTGCGCAACATCTCGGCGAGCACCCGGCAGCTCTACGACATCTACCGTTCCCTGACGTACCTCAATTTCGCTCGCAGGGAGCCGGCCCCCGTTGCGACGGACCTCTCAAAACTGCTGGAAAAAAGCGCGGCGTATTACCGTCCGCTTATGGAGAGCAAACGGCTCCGGCTGATCCTGCGGACCGAACCGCTCGTCTTCGCCCTCTCCGAAACGGAGGCGCAGCTGCTGTTCGGCAACCTCATCGGAAACGCCGTCAAATACTCCCCGGCCGGCTCCGCCGTTACACTTACAACGGAAAACGGCTGCCTGACGATCCAGGACGAAGGCATCGGCATCGCCCCGCAACTGCAAGAGAGAATCTTCGAACCGTTTACGCGCGCCACGGAATACGGCGGCGGTTTCGGCATCGGGCTGAGCATCGTCAAACGGATCTGCGACGAATACGGCATCACCCTATCGCTTGAATCGGCGGAAGGCGAAGGAACCCGTTTCCGCCTCTGCTTCCCGTTATAAGGCCTATGGTACACTTTGCGGGTTCATTTCAAAAAGACGCGAGAAGGAGAATAAGGACCCCCCCGGCACAGGAAGATTTTCTCATCACCGTCGGTGCGCTCAACGACGATACCCGCCTTCTGATTCTGCGCTTTCTCGATGAACACGGCGCACTCTGCGTCTGCGACCTCCAGGCCTCGTTCGGGATGATCCAGTCCCGGCTCTCGCGCCACCTCAAAATCCTCAAAGATGCGGGATTCCTCCGGGTCGACCGAAAAGGGACATGGGCCTATTACAGTATCCGCAGCCCGATGGACCGTTTCCGGGCCGCCGCGCTCGAAGAGATCCGCCACCTGGGACTGGAACTGCCGCGGCTGCAAAAACGCTCGGACCGTTCGGAAGGGTGCCCGACCGCCTGAACCTACAGGGTTGAAACGGTCACCCGGTTGCGCCCGGCACTTTTTGAGTCATAAAGCGCTTTGTCCGCTTTGCGCAGCAGCGTCGAAGACGTATCAAAAGTATTATCCAGCTGTACGACGCCGAAACTGGCCGTGACCCTTCCCACATCATTGAACATGCTGTTTTCGATGTCCTTGCGCAATGCTTCTGCAACCTCGGCGGCATGGGAGCGTTCCGTATGCGGCAGAATGATCGCGAACTCCTCTCCCCCGATCCGTGCAAAACTGTCACTGCCGCGCAGCCGCTTGGAGATCAGCTGGGCGAAGTTCTTGAGCACCTCGTCGCCGACGAGATGTCCGTAGCGGTCGTTGATCTGCTTGAAATGGTCGATGTCCATGTAAATCAGTGAGAGCGCCATGCCGTAGCGCATCGCTTCCTCGATCTGCCACGCCATGCGCCGGTCGAATTCCCGGCGGTTGAGCACGCCCGTCAGGGCATCCTGTGTCACCATTTTCTCCAGCGCCTTGACGTCGGTGATGTTGCTGCGGATGGCGATGTAGCCGATGCGCTTTCCCGCGTCATCGTACTCGGGCATGATGTGGGTGTAGATATAGAATTCGTCCCCGTTTTTCTTGACGTTCTTGATCTCGCCTTCCCAGACATCCCCGCGGGCGATCGTCTGCCACAGCGAACGGTAAAAACTGCTGGGAGTCGAGGGGTGGCGGAGGATATCGTGTTTCTGGCCGATCAGCTCCTCGATGCTGTAGCCCGTCAGGCGCGCGTAGGCTTCGTTCGCAAAGGTGATGACCCCTTGTTTGTCGCTGCGGGTGATCGGGATGATCTCGTTGATCTTGTTTTGGACGACCTCGGACTCCAGCG
>JARROU010000004.1:17832-21944 GCA_037383585.1 Campylobacterales bacterium
CCAGCGCGCACGCCTGTGCTCTGCTCTGAATCTCCCGGATCTTGAGCAGTTCGGCTTTTTGCATATATCGGCCGGCAAGTCCTCCGATAAACAACAGGGCGACAATGAGGACGACGCGGTGATAGAGATCATCGGAAGGGACATCGAAGAAAAGCACATCGAGAAGCGTTTTATCGTTGTCGTGAAAGAAATAATACCCTGCCAGTCCGTCCAGCAGTCCGAAGAACAGGGCAGTGGCGATCGCCGCGAGGATGATCTTGTAAGGCTTGTTCACAATGGGTCCTGATCATCGAGATATTCTTCCCATTGTAGCACGATTCCGAAAGAGAGCGGAATTAATCCAGCTGTTTCAAGTCCGCTTCGTCAAACTCCTGGCGTAGCGGTATAAGGATACTGACGGCCACGAGCGCAAGCCCGAACACGAGGATGACCAGAGCGCCGGATTCTCCGGCGATGCCCGTCAGGGTACTGCTTCCAAGATCCGGGCCCATAATCTTTTTGAAGAAAGGATCATAGAAGACCGTAAAGACCAGCCCGCCGACGAGGCCGCCGAAGGCGCCGACCATCACGTCGATCCGCCCCTCGAGCAGGATCGGTTTGATATGGTAGTGTGCATACCCCGCTTCGATCATGAAATACAGGCCGATGCTCGCCAGTCCGACCGCCAGGAAGAGCATCTTCGGCACGACCGTGTCGCGCAGCATCGCAAACCCGGCGATCTTCTCGAACTTGTCGACGCGGGCGTACTGGATGATCCCGCCGAACAGGATGCCGATGACAAAGACGAGCGCCACGGAACCGTGCGCACCGTTTGCGACGGTGTCAAACATCGTCATGATACGATCAAACATCGTTGGCCTCCTTTTTATAGAAGAGTCTGCCCGTGATCAGCAGGGTCGCCATCACGACACCGCCGAAGATCATGGCGCTGACGGCCGTCTGGCTCATGCCGCTGAGGAAGTGCCCGCTGGTACAGCCCCCGGCGAGGCGTGCGCCGATGATCATAAAGAACCCGCTGACGAAACTCCACACCAGGCGCGAGGCGACGGAGCTGTTCTTGTATTTTTTCCATGCCGTCGGTACGACGCTCAAACGGAACGTCTTCGTGACGAACACCGCCGTAAAGAACCCGCCGACCAGAGCACCGAGCAGCATCACCCCTTCCCAGGAACCGGCAGCGTGGATCTCTTTGAGGTAGCCGTACTGCTCCGGGTCGAGGTTGAACACGATCCCCGCAAAATAGGGAACATACGTCGAAGCGCCGATGGGTCGGTTCGCTCCGAAAACGGAGAAGGTGAACATCAGCAGCAGCGCCATCAAAATACCGCCGACCCACCAGGGAATACGTCTTTTCATTATTATCCTTTATGATTTTTATTTGTTTTTAAAATTATAATACAAATAAATATAAATGATAAATCAATATTATTTCAAATTTCGTTCAAACTTTTTGATCTTCAACCCTCGCCGGTATGTTATGATACCACATGAAGGAAACGCTCGCGCCCGAATTTGTCCCTGTTATCGACGCCATAGAAACGCATCTGCTCGGCAAACGCCATGCGATCACCCTGACGCTGGCGGCCTTTTTCGCCGGAGGACACGTCCTGCTCGAAGACATCCCCGGCGTTGGAAAGACGACGCTGGCCAAAACGTTCGCGCAGGTCATGGGGCTCGGGTTCGGCCGGATCCAGTTCACCAGCGACCTGCTGCCTTCCGATATCCTCGGTGTGAGCTACTTCGATCAGGGAAACGGGAAGTTCATCCTTAAAAAAGGACCGATTTTCACCCAGTTCCTGCTGGCCGACGAGATCAACCGTTCCATGCCCAAAACGCAGTCGGCGCTGCTCGAAGCGATGGAGGAGCACCACGTCACCATTGACGGAAAAAGCTACGCGCTCGAAGAGCCTTTTTTCGTCATCGCCACCCAGAACCCGCATGAAGAGGTCGGCACCTTCGCCCTGCCGCATTCGCAGCTCGACCGCTTTGTCTGCTCCTTCGGCATCGGCTATCCCGACCAGGAGGCGGAACGCAATGTGCTGCTGGGACGCTCCGGACACCCGGCGGCCAGAGCAGAAGAACTCCTGTCCCCCGAAACCATCACTCAGACGATGCAGGAAGTCGCCGATGTCCACCTCAGCGATGCGATGCTCGACTACCTGCAGAACATGATCGCCTTTACCCGAGAAAGCGGCCTCTTTACCTACGGCCTCTCGACCCGTGGCGCCCTCGCTCTGACGGCCATGACCCGCGCCTGGGCACGACTGCACGGACGCGATTTCGCCGTACCCGACGACCTGCAGGCCGTCTGCGGGGAGGTCTGCTTCCACCGGCTCGCGTTCAAAGAGGGCGCAACGACGATCGAACGGATTCGCCGTGAACTCTTTACGCACGTTCTGGTCGATACGTAAACGCGTCCGCCAGCGGGCCACAATTTTCAGCCTGCTGGTGGTCGTGCTGCTGGTCGGCCTCTTCCTCGAAGCCTACATGCACAATTTCAATCTCGTCTACATCACCCTCTTTTTCGTCTTTGCGGCCGCCTTTGCGGCCGGACCGATGGGGGTAAGGAACCTGGGAAGCCTCGAGGCCGAATTCGCCGGGTGCGACCGCCTCTTCGCCAACCGCGAAGGCGTGTGCCGTTTTCAGGTCCACAATCCCGCTTCGCTCAGCGCCTGGGCCGTTGAACTGCACAGCGCGCTGGGGAGCACGTCTCTGCCCGAACTGCCGCCGCATACCCGAAAACGGGTCACACTGCCGCTGACGCCGCAAAAGCGCGGGCGGATCGACGCCGGCCCCTGCTTTTTGCAGAGCCTCTTTCCGCTCGCTACGGTCCGCTTCGTACTCGAAATGGAAGCGGCCTGCAACCTCGTCGTCTACCCCGAACCCAAAGGAGAACCGCTGCGCAGCTACCTCCTGCGCCGGCGCGCCCCCTTTGGGGATGAAATGGACTTCGACGGACTGGCCCGCTACAGCGGCGCAGAGAGCCTATCGCGTATCCACTGGCCCTCCGTCGCAAAGGGGGAGGTCGCCGTCAAGACCTTCGAACATGAAACCAGTTCCGACACCCTTCAGTTCGAGTTTTACCGCTGCGGGAACGACGATGAAACGCGCCTGTCGCAGCTGACGCTCTGGACGGTCGAATGCGAACAAAACCGGCAGCCTTTCACGATCGTGATGCCCCACAACGTCCTGGACAGCCGCAAGGAGAGTATCGATGCGATTCTCGAACATCTGGCGTTCTATTAAACATACGCTGCGCGGTGTCGGGGTGGACGGCGAACCGGGAGCAGTTTCTGCTGGACCTGGCGTACCTCGCGGTGCTGCCGCCGCTGCTGCTGCTCATCAAGGCACCGATGCTGCTGTTTTTACTGCTCGTAGCATCGCTTTTGCTGCTGCGCAAACGCGGTACGGTTCTGACACTGCTGCTGATCGTTCTGACCGGAGCCGCCGCCATCTTTTTTTCCCTCTACGGGGCGTTCAGTTTCGCCGGGCTTTCGCGCCTGAAACTCTTCGTGGAGTTGATGGTCTACCTGCTGCTGCTGGCAGTTTCCCTGCAGCGGCTGACCCGCAATATCAACTTCTATCTTCTGGTCTCTCCGGCACTGCTGCTTGCGCTCTCGCTCTTCTTTTTCGACTCGATCGTCATGCTCGCCTATGTCGTGTTCGAGATCTTTGTTCTGCTGTGGCTGATGCTCGCCTACCGTATGCGCTCCGATGTCGTTTCCAGCCTGAGGATGACGGGGATGCTGTTCGCCTTCGCGCTTCCGTGGGTCGTCGTGCTCTTCGTATTCTTTCCCCGCATCTCTTTCGAACACGCCTCGTACGGGTTTCGCGCCGACGAAATCCGCCGCACCGGGCACGACGGCACGATGCGCATGGACAGCGCCGCGCTGCTCGTCCCCTCCGACCGGATCGTGATGGAAGTCGGTTTTGAGCACGGCATCCCGCAAAACAGCGCGCTTTATTTCCGAGGCAGCGTCCTCTATCTCGACAAGAAAGACCACTGGGAACCGATGCCGCCTTATTTCCGACGTGCTTTTACCCCCGTGCAGACGGCCCGGCAGGGGATGTACGATCGGATCACGGATCTCGTCGCCTACAAGGTCTCGCTC
>JARROU010000005.1:0-13333 GCA_037383585.1 Campylobacterales bacterium
CACGCTTAAAAAGAGGTCGAGGGTATCCGAATCGTTGATGTCGGCACTGTTTTGCCGCAAGATCGTATAGATGCTTGGGAAAATGGCATTGCTCTGAATCAGAAATGCTTTGGTCTCGGTCCGTTTGAAGCCCTGCTGCAGAACATTCCCCCCGATCGCAATGAGTGCGGCAATGGCGGTGACGAATGCAAGCGTCATCAGCAGTGCTATCCCTTTTCGGTGCAAATCGTACCTCTTTCTCTTCTTGTTTGGGTCTGTATTTTATCTCTGTTTATTTTAAGTATACTATAATCGTGAAAAAAAGATATCTTTCGTAGGGCATTTCGATCCATGCCTTGCCGTTCGAGGTATCCAAGGATGCAAATGCAAAGAAGAAAAGGGCACACGGCAATGATGCGCGGGGCGTTTACGTTGATGGAACTGATGATCGTCATCATTATTCTGGGGCTGCTGGCCGCACTGGTTATGCCCAATCTGATCGGTAAGAGCGAACAGGCGAAGCAGAAGCTGGTCTGCGTACAGATGAAGGGGATCAAGAACGCACTGGACATGTTCCGGCTTGATAACGGTATGTATCCGGATACACGCGAAGGCCTGGAGGCGCTTGTGAAGAATCCGGATGAGGAAAAATATCCCAATTTCGCGCCGGGCGGTTATTTTGAAGAGGGGGTTTTGCCCAAGGACCCCTGGAAAAACCGTTACATCTATGTTCCGGGCGAAGAGGGGATCAATCTGATTTCGCTGGGAGCCGACCGAAAAGAGGGCGGAACCGCAGAGAACAAAGACATCACCTATGCCGAATGTATCGGGAAGTAAACGGGGATTTACGCTTTTTGAACTGTTGCTGGTCGTTGTCCTGATTGCCATACTGTACGGCGTTTTCGTCGGCAGGCTCTCTTCGCGTCCGGGCATCGCCGGGGCGCAGGAACGGGTGACGCTCGCAACGATCCGCGACTATCTGCGCCATTTTTCCGACGGGGAAACAGCGGTCTCGCTCATCTGCTTGGAACCGTGCGAGCGCTGCAGCGTCTATGCCGGGGGCAAGGAAATCCCTGAGACGGACGTGGCGCTGTTTCAGACAACACCGATCGTCTACCGAAGGGCGGTCGACGGCCATTTCGAACCGTTCGAATTTTTGCCGGTGCGTCGAAAAGAAGGGGCGCTGGAAAACGTCTGCTTCTCGTTTACGCTGCGTCCCAACGGCAGCAGTTCGAGCTACATTGTAGAGACCGACGACGTCTTCTACCTGTTCGATGCCTACCTGCAGCCGACAAGGACCTTTGCCACTCTCGAAGAGGCACAGAGTGCCTACAACCTCAGGGAGCTGCTGCCGGACGACAAACGGACATATGATTTTTAAGGGAGAGTAGCGTATGGTCTTCGCCTACCGCGGATTATCGAAAGACGGTAAAAAGACAAAAGGGGTCCTTGAGGCCGCCGATATCGATGATGCGAAAAAGCGTCTGCGTTCGATGGGGGTTTTCTACACCAAGTTGGGGGAGGAGAAAGCCTCCCTGCTCAGCGGATTGACGTGGGCGCGGCAGAAAACCGTCTCGCCCAGCGAACTCTCGGTCCTGAGCCGGGATCTTTCCATCTATATAAAATCCGGCATTTCGATCGTCAATGCGCTGAAGCTGGCCCGAAACCAGTACGAACGCAATAAGAAGATGTCGAGTTTCCTCAGCAGTATTGTTACGATGCTCGATGAGGGAAAAAGTTTCTACCAGGCGCTCGAGCGCCAGAACATCCTTGCGCTCCCGGAGTTTTACAAGCAGTCGATCCGCGTTTCCGAAGACAGCGGGATCCTGGAAGAAGTGTTGCTGGAGATGGCGGTGTTCCTCAAAGAACAGGACCGTATCAGTAAACAGATCCGGGGCGCGTTTGCCTACCCGTCGTTCATTATCGTCGTTTCCATCTTTATGGTCGCGTTCATGATAACGTTCGTCGTGCCCAAGATCACAGGGATTTTCGACCAGCTCGACCAGGAACTGCCCGGCGTGACGCAGTTCGTCATTGATGCGGGGGATTTTTTCACCGCGCACTGGATCGGAATGACGGTGGCAGTGGTGGCGGCGATTGCACTCTTTGCCTCGGCAATGAAATACAATCGGACCTTCCGGTATGCCGTCCACCTGTTTGAACTGAAACTGCCGTTTTTCGGACAGATTATCCAGTCGTCCGAACTGGGACGTTTTTCCTACATCGCATCGGTGCTGATCCGCTCGGGGGTCCCGTTCGCCCAGACGATCAACCTTTCGGCCAACGTCCTGAACAACCAGGTCCTTCAGCGCAAATTCACAGAAGCATCCGAACGCGTCGTTGAGGGATCGAAGCTCTCGAATGCCCTGCTCAAGAAGGGGTTCCAGGTCGACGCTTCTTTCGCCCAGGCGATCGCGCTGGGGGAAGAGACGAGCGAAGTCCCTACGATTTTGAACAATCTTTCCGAACTCTATTTCGAAGAAAACAAGGATAAGATAGGACTTTTTCTCTCCTTGCTCGAACCGATGCTGATGCTGGTCGTCGGAGGAGTGATCGGTTTTATCGTTACTGCAATGCTCCTGCCGATCTTCTCAATGAATATCGGCTAGCATCGGGCCGCGTTAGCGGCGGTTGCCGCGTTCGCGGGAGTGTTTCGGCTTGCGTCCGCGTTCACCGCTGTTTCTCTGGCGGCCGCCCTGCCGGCGGAACTTGCCGCCGCGGCGGCCCCCTTTTTCATTGCGTTCCATCGCGCTCATGATCTTCTCAAGACGCTGTTTGGAAACGCCGATGGTATTCGGCCCTTTGATATTGGTGCGTTGCATCAGCAGGGAAATGAGCTTGTAGGCGATCTGCGTCTGGTCCATATCTTCGCTGAGGGCATCAAAGATTTCAGTGGCCTCATCAAAAATTTTCTGGTTTTCTATTTCGTCAATCAGGCGTCCCATCTGTGCGGACTGCACCTGGGTCTTTGTCGGGATATAGGCATGCGCCATCTGGGTACCGACGACCTTGCGGATGCGCTGCAGTTCTTTGAACTCCATCGGGGTCACCAGGGTGATCGCGACCCCTTTCTGGCCCGCACGGCCCGTCCGGCCGATCCGATGCACGTAGCTCTCCGGGTCGAACGGGATATGGTAGTTGATGACGTGGCTGACATCGTTGATGTGGATACCGCGCGCGGCGACGTCTGTGGCGACAAGAATGTCAATTGCATTCTCTTTGAGGCCTTTGATAACGGATTCGCGCTGGCGCTGTTCCATGTCCCCGTGCAGTCCCTTGGCACTGTAGCCGACAGAGGAGAGGACGTTGGAGAGGCGGTCGACTTCGCGCTTGGTGCGGCAAAAGACGATTGTTTTTTCCAGCTCTTCGGCATCGAGCAGACGGATAATGGCGTCGTCGCGCTCGTTTTCCTCGATGACGTAGTACTGCTGCGCAATGTCCTTGTTCGTCGTCTCCTCCTGGGTAATGGAGACGAAGGCCGGATTGACGAGGATGCGTTCGGCGAGGGCTTTGATCGGTTTGGGCATCGTTGCCGAGAAGAGCAGGGTCTGGCGGTCGGTCGGCAGGTAGTCGAAAATTTCGTTGATGTCGTCGAGGAAGCCCATATCGAGCATTTCATCCGCTTCGTCGAGAATGACGGTCGACGGGGCGAAGTCCTGGAGCATGTTGCGTGACAGGATGTCCTTGAGGCGCCCCGGGGTCGCGATGACGACCTGCGCACCGCGTTCGATCAGACCGATCTGGCGGTTGTAGGAACTGCCGCCGTAGACGGTGACCGTGTGGATGCCGAGTTTCTTGCCGTACTTGAACAGCTCGTCGCTGACCTGGTTGGCCAGTTCGCGGGTCGGCACGATGATCAGTGCCTCGACGCCGCGATCCAGCGCGATTTTGTTCAGCGTCGGCAGGCCGAATGCGGCGGTTTTACCCGTCCCGGTATGGGCCTGTCCGACGACGTCCCGGCCTTCCAATACGAGCGGAATCGCCTGCTGCTGGATGGGGCTCGGGACTTTAAAGCCGGCGTAGCGGATGCTTTGCATGATGGCCGGCTTGAGGCCGAAATCGTCAAAGGACGCCGTGGTTTCGGCCGCGGCAGTTTCTGGGGTTTCGATGGAGTTGGTATCGTTCATATTCTCTCTTGAACAGGACACGGCAAACCCCATCGCTACAACTGCAAAGTAGAATCAAAAATGACGAACATTGAAGGTTATAAAGGCAGAGAAAGACAGTGTTTATCGGCGTCCATAATAAATTTGATACGAATTATAGCGAAATTTTCCTCTTTTGCGTGTCGTGTCGCCGATTTGCAAGACCTTTAACTTTTTTCGCTAAAATGATCTTCACTTTTTTAAGCGCACCCCCTGAGACCTCTTTACGGCTCTCCGTGGCGCGTTTTACGGGCGTTTCGCCCTGTTTGGGAGACAATGAAATACAAAACGATTTTAAGTCTGTTTGCGCTCTTGCTGCTGATGGCAGGGTGCAGCAAACAAGTAGAAGAATATAATAAACCTGCCGCGTACTGGTACGAGAAAATGATCGCGTCCATTTCCAACGGCAACCTTGACAGGGCCGACAACTACTACAGTTCCCTTCAGAGCGAGCACATCGGGTCGCCGCTGCTGCCCGAAGCGACGATGATCATGGCGATTGCGCACCTGCAGTATGAAGAGTACCTGCTCGCCGAGCACTTCCTGACGGAATACGTCAAACGCTATGCGACGCCGAAGGCGCGCGAATACGCCGAGTTCATGAAGGTAAAAGCAAAATACATGGCGCTGCCGAACCCGCGGCGCGACCAGGGTCTGATCGGGGAAGCCATCAAAGAGGGGGAAGCCTTCAAACGCAACCATCCGGGTTCTCTCTACACGCCGGTGGTCGATACGATGGTGACACGGCTTTATCTGGCCGAAGCGTCGCTGAACGAATCCATCGCCGAACTCTACGAGCGGCTGGACAAGCCCAAAGCCGCCGCGTTCTACCGTGAGAAACAGCCGCAGTCCTGGATCGACTGGAATCAGGTGGATGCGGCCCAGACGGCGTGGTACCGGCGCATGTTCGAAGGCGACGGTCACGGGAGCTGGTACGCGTTCATCATCCCGGACACCCAGAGCGTCGTTTCGCGTCACAACAACGACGGGAACGCCCCTGAAAAAAGTGAATAGATTTTATAGAATTTAAGGAAGCAAGATGCAACTGGACCATTATGCAAGTTTTCCGACCGACCTTCCGGTCATTTTTGAAGACGGACTTTTTTTATACCCTTTTATGATTTCGCCGCTGTTTCTGAGCGACGATGCCAATATCGCCGCGGCGACCTATGCCATCGAACACGATTCCCTGGTGGTTGTCTGCCCCACGAAGGAAGGGCACGAGGGCGAGCGCGGTTACGAGAGTCTATACGACGCCGGGGTCATCGGCTCGATCATGCGCAAAGTCTCCCTGCCCGACGGGCGGGTGAAGGTCCTGTTCCAGGGACTGGCCCGCGGAAAGATTTTCGAACAGCGTGAGACGGATCCGCTGCGGGTGCTGGTCGATACGATCGATCCGAAACCGGTCAACGAGATCAAGATGGACGCGATCCTGGAAGTCGTCCGGGAAAAAGTGCGCGCCCTGTCACAGGTGAGCAATCTCTTCCCGCCGGACCTGATGCGCACGATCGAAGAGACGCAGGAGTACAACCGCATCGCCGACCTGATCTGCAGCACGATCAAACTCCCCAAGGACCGGGCATTCGAGATGTTCGTCGAAGCCGACACCGAGCGAAGGCTTCTGCTGCTGATCGATTACCTGATCGAAGAGATCGAAGCGAATAAGCTGCAGCGCGAGATCCGTTCCAAAGTCAATACGAAGATGGAGCAGATCAACAAGGAGTACTTCCTCAAAGAGCAGCTCAAGGAGATCCAGCAGGAGCTGGGCGTCGACAACCAGCGCGAAGAGGAGATCGAGGAGTACCGCTCGCAGCTCGAATCAAAAAAAGGGGCGATGGGCGAAGATGCGTACAAGGAGATCTCCAAGCAGATCGACCGGTACGCGCGCCTGCACCCCGACTCCGCCGATGCGGGAATGATCCAGGGGTACCTGGAGTGGGTGCTGGAGATCCCGTTCGGCAAGTATGCCAAGAAGGCGCTCAAGATCGAGGACGTCGAATCCCAGCTCGATGCCGACCATTTTTCGCTTGAAAAACCGAAAAAACGGATCTCGGAGTTCTTCGCGGTCAAGGAACTGATGGAACTTCGGGGCAAAAGCGAACAGAAAGGGAGCAGTGCGATCCTCTGTTTCGCGGGCGCGCCCGGGGTGGGAAAAACCTCGCTGGCCAATTCGATCGCCACGGCGCTGAAACGGCCGCTGGTGCGCATCGCGCTGGGCGGGCTCGAAGACGTCAATGAGCTGCGCGGCCACCGCCGCACCTACATCGGCGCGATGCCGGGACGGATCGTACAGGGGATCATCGATGCGAAGAAGATGAATCCGGTCGTCGTGCTCGACGAGATCGACAAGGTCGGGATGTCGCACCGCGGCGACCCGACGGCGGCGCTGCTGGAGATCCTCGACCCGGAGCAGAACAGCCATTTCCGCGATTATTTCGTCAACTTCGACATCGACCTCAGCCAGGTGATTTTCATCGCGACGGCCAACGATGTCGGGCGCATTCCCGCGCCGCTGCGCGACCGGATGGAGTTCATTATGGTCAGCAGCTACACGCCGCAGGAGAAGTTCGAGATCGCCAAGCGCTATCTGGTGCCGCAGGAGCTGAAAAAGCACGGCCTGAAGAAGCAGGAAGTGACGATTTCCGCCCCGGCGCTGCGGGAACTGATCCACAGCTACACCCGCGAGGCGGGGGTGCGCAACCTGCGCCGCCGTATCGCGGACATCGCCCGCAAGTCGGCCAAGATGATCCTGGAAGACCCGTCGCTCGGGAAAATCTCCGTGACGGTCAAGAACCTGAAAAGCTTCATGGACAAGACCGTTTTCGAGATCGAGAAGACCGATACCGTCGACCGCGTCGGCGTGGTCAACGGCCTGGCGTGGACGGCGGTCGGCGGAGACGTGCTCAAGATCGAGACGATCCGCATCAAAGGCAAGGGACAGATGCAGCTCACCGGCAGCCTGGGCGACGTGATGAAGGAGTCCGCACGGATCGCGATGAGCGTCGTCAAGACCCTCATCGACAACGGCAAGGTAAAGGTCGACCACGCCGTGATCCCCAAAACGCTGAAGGAAAAAGACGAAGAGGTCATGCTCGATGCCAGTGAAGTCTACAAGCGTTACGATCTGCACATCCACGTCCCCGACGGTGCAACGCCCAAAGACGGCCCGAGCGCAGGGATTGCAATGAGTACGGCGATCGCATCGATTCTCAGCAACAACAAGGTTCGCGCGGGCATTGCGATGACGGGGGAGGTGTCGCTCAGCGGGAACGTCCTGCCGATCGGCGGTCTCAAAGAAAAACTGATCGCCGCGCACAAGGCCGGAATGCATACGGCGATCATTCCGAAAAAGAATTATGAGCGGGATCTGGACGAGATCCCCGATGAGGTCAAAGAGAGCGTGACGATCGTCCCGGTCGAACGCATCGAAGAGGTGATCAAGCTGACGCTCCTGCCGGGGTGATCGGCTTTTTCCCGCTCCTATTTACGCTTCCCTAATAAACTTCGCACTATAATCAATATCAAATCCAAAGAGTAAAGTGTCCGATGGTGGAAACAATGAACCCGTTTTTGGTCTTCCCGATGCTGCTGATCGTGCTGCTTTTTGCAGGGACGATCTATTTGGCACGGATCCTTCGGAAACGAACACAAACGCATGAAGATGCCATGGAAGCGATGCGGCGGCTGATCGAAGAGAAACAGGCACAGCTGCAGCAGACCGAGTATGCGCGCGAGCGTCTTGTAGAGGAACTGGCACGGACGGGCCGGGAAGAAGAACGCCAGCGCGCCGCGGCCGAATCCGCCGAGCGCGAGCTCGCAGAGACGCGCCGGCAGTACGGGGAGCTGGAGCGCGATTTCGCGGTGCTGCATACGCGGTTTGAAGAGGCGCAGCGGCGCCACGGGGAACAGATCCGGCTGCTCGAAGAGGCGAAGACGGCGATGGGATCGCAGTTCGAGAACCTGGCGAACCGGATTTTCGAACAGAAATCGAAAACCTTCGATACCGCCAACCAGCAGCAGCTGAAGCTGCTGCTGGGGCCGTTTCGGGCGCAGATCGATGCGTTCGCGAAACAGGCAAGAACGCAGTACGTCGAAGAGAGCAAGGAACGCCATCTGCTCAACATCGAGATCGAGCGCCTCTAAGCACTCAACGAACGCATCTCCGAAGACGCTTTGAACCTGACCAATGCCCTCAAAGGCGAAAGCAAGACCCAGGGGAACTGGGGCGAGATCGTGCTGGAGCGGGTGCTGGAAAGCTCTGGGCTTCGGGCGGGACACGAATACGAGACCCAGGGAACCTACAAAGACGAAAGGGGCAATCTTCTGCGCCCGGACGTGGTGGTATTCCTGCCGCAGGAACGCTGTGTCGTCATTGATTCAAAAGTTTCCCTGGTCGCGTACGAGCAGTTTATGAGCCGGGATGATCCCGAGCAGAAAGCGCGTGCGCTGCGCCAGCATCTGGCCTCGCTCAACGCCCATATCAAAGGGCTTTCCGAAAAACGCTATGAAAGCCTTCCCGGGATGCGCAGTCTGGATTTCGTGCTGCTGTTCATGCCGATCGAGGGGGCATTCCATCTGGCCCTCGAACACGATGCCGGCTTTTTCAAAAAAGCCTACGACGCCCGCATCATCGTCGTGGGGCCGTCGACCCTGCTGGCGACGCTGCGGACCATCGAGAACATCTGGCGCACGGAACAGCAGCAGCAAAACGCGGCCGAGATCGCCCGCCAGGCGGAAGCCCTTTATGACAAATTCGTCGGCTTCGTCGAGGATATGGAGCGCATCGGCGACCAGCTGGGCAAAACCCAGGAACAGTGGGAGAAGGCCATGAACAAGCTCGGCAAAGGCAAGGGCAACCTGATCCGGCGCGCCGAGCAGATGAAAAAGCTGGGACTCAGTCCGAAAAAGGCGCTGCCGGTGCGCGAGGATGCCGTATGAAAATGCGCGCAGAGGGATTCGTGCCCTGGGTGGCCGGCGGGCTTCCCCTGATCGCTGTCGTAGCCGCCATAGGTGCGCTGCCGTATCTTTTCCCGGAATCGGGAACGGATCTCTTTGATGGAAAGGAGGGGTGGCAGCCGCTGCTGATGATCCTGGTCATTGCCGTATTTTTTGTGGGGCTGGCGGCGTACGGGGTAGAGCGTGTCTTGAAGCGGTACCGTGAACAGGTCCGTCTGCGCGAGAATGCCCTGCGCGAATTCAATGCAACGCTCGAAGCGCGGGTGGAAGAGGAGCTGTACCGGCGGCGACGACAGGACCGGATCCTGCTTCAGCGCTCGACGATGACGGCGATGGACGATACGGTCGGGATGGTTGCCCACCGCTGGAAAAAACCGCTTGAGCAGCTCTCGGAGATGCTCGGGGAGATCGAGGATACGAACACGAAGTCGGAGGCACGGACGACGGTGGCGTCGATGCTGAAGACCCTCGACGAGTTCGAGGATTTTTTCCACCCCGACAGTGTGCGCGAAGCGGTCAACCTTTCTGACAGCGTCCGGCAGACCCTGGGGCTGCTTGGAGAGGATCTGTCGTCGCACGGCATTGGCGTTGAAACGCAGCTCGAATGCTCCATGACGCTCCCGCTGCTGCGCAACGAGGTGATCCGGGTGCTGATCAGCGTCATTCAAAACGCCAAGGACGCCCTGGTGCAGCGCCGGATCGAACTGCCCAGAGTCGAGATCGAGTGCTATGAGACGGGTCAGTTTATCGTGATCCGGATTTGCGACAACGGCGGTGGTGTGGATGCCGGGATCGAGGACCGCATCTTCGAACCGTACTTTTCTACGAAGGAACAGCCCCGTGCGACCGGCCTTGGTCTCTACATGGCGAGGAATATCATCGAGGAACATTTCAACGGGGAGCTGACGTTCGATAATCTGGGCGAAGGGGCCTGTTTCTATCTCAAATTCGGAAAACATCAAGAAGACGGTGACGTATGAAAGAACTGCAACTGCTGACGCAATACATTAAAGAGACGCGATGGATGCCGACGCGCAGAGAGGATGCGCTGCGCATCATTGCCGAAGAGGTGGGGGACGCCGATCCCGAAGGGACGCTGCAATATGTTCTGGCCGCAACCAAGGACGGGAAGACCGTGACCGTCGGAAGCTGCCGCTTTCGCCAGGAAAGGCCCCCTGAGGTTAAGGGTGCGGCACCTTCACGTTCGAATTGAGCAGCCAGCCGATGAGGAGCATGGCCGGCATGACGGCGTAAGCGGATGTGATACCGTAGGCCGCGCTCAGATAGACGAGCCAGAGCAGGATGGCCCCCATCGGCGTCGGGACGCCGGTGAAGTATTTTTCCACTTCTCCTTCCTCGGCATTGATGTTGAACTGGATCAGGCGGCGCAGGCCGCTGATCACGTAGTAGATGCTGACCGCGCCTGCTGAGAGCAGCGCCGCGCCCTCGAGGTCGGCATAGACCGCCTGGAAGATCAGGAAGACGGGGACGAGTACGAAGGAGAGAAAGTCCGCAAAAGAGTCCAGCTGGATGCCGAATTCATTTGAAAGGCGGTATTTTCGGGCGATCTTTCCGTCAAAAATATCGAAGGCGCCGCCGATCCAGGCAAAGATGATCGCGGTGAAAAAGTTGTTCTGGCTGATAAAATAGACGGCAAGAAGACCGCTGGAAATATTGACCATGGTGAACAGGTTTGCGAGATTGAAATGGTTCTCGGAACGGAACAGGAACTGCATGACACTCCTTCAGATGTGAGCCGGAATTATAGCAAAACCGTTACGCGGCGTACCAAAAGATGACCGAGGGTGCTATGCCGCGCAAAAGAGGAATTTGGTTATAATAGTTATTATTATCGCTTAACAGAAAAAGCGGGGGCATTGGATACGTGAGAAACGATCTTGCAGGCGAAAGAAAAGAGGTGTGAATGCAAAAATGGTGTTGTGGGGTGTTGTTCGGATTCAGTCTGCTGCTGCATACGGCACAGGCTGCGGAAGATGCGGTGACGGAAGAGGGGTGGCTTTACAGCAAACAGGCTCCGCATTACAGCGATTTCAACCAAAGCGAATTTCCCGCGGATCGCCTGGAAGCGTCCGCGACGCTCAGGAGTATGTGGATCGATACCCGCTATGCGGATACGAAACAGACGGCGACGGCCTTCGGAGGGCATTTCGCAATCGAAACGGCTGAATTCTACGGACTGTCAGGACTGATCGGGGTTCAAACCTCGCAGAAGCTGTGGGGCATCAACCCCGGCAATGCAGAAACGGTACACCCGGAATTCTACGACGCGGAGGGCGAAGCCTTTACCTACCTCTCCGAAGCAGAGCTGCGCTACACGCTCGGCGATTTTTCTTTTCGCGCCGGACGTATGAACGTGCAGACGCCCTATGCCGATCCGGACGATATCCGTATGGCCTACAACACGTTCGAAGGGGTTGCCGCAGGCTATACCCTGAACGATGCGTTGCATTTTGAGCTGTTCTATTTCAACCGCTGGGCCGGTTTCGACAGCAGCGAGGCACAGTCGGAGTTTGTCCGCTTCGGAGAAAGGAGCGAGGGAATGGCCGCGGCGGGTGCGGTTTATACGACGGGCGATACGCTTGAAACGTCCCTATGGGCCTATTATGCCGATCGCCTTTTTGCTCTGCTGTATGCGGAAGCCGTCGGGAACATCGCGCTGATGCCGGAGGTGTCGCTTGAATGGGGTGTGCAGGCGGCACAGATGCGCGAACGGGACGCTTCGGGCATTAAAGGGGAGGTTTTGGGGGCCATGGGAACGCTGCACTACCGCCATCTGTACGGCGGGTTTGCCTACAACCGGGCCATGCCCGGAACAAACGGGGTTGTGACGGATGGCTTCGGAGGCGGGCCCTATTTTACATCGCTGGATGAGGCAACAATCGCGGCGGTATCGGAGCTGTTCCCCGGCCATGATCTTTCAGTGTACCGCATCGGAGGCGGTTTCGAACTGGTATGGGGCCTGCCGGAAAATGCCGTGTATCTCGAAGCCGTCTACGGGGTGTTCGATCCGGAAAAAAACACGGCATCCATCGCGGAGACCGATCTGCTGCTGTGGAGCGAACTGACGCCTTCGCTGCGGATCGATGCCGTATTTGCCTCCTTTGATGCGCGCCGATGCGCCCATCCGGACTGCCGTGACTTCGAACGGTATTGGATCCGTCTGGATTACACTTTTTAGGAAATATTAATTTGATTTTTATTATCATTTAAGATCTTCAAGGCGATGGGAAACAGGCAACAGTGAAATTGACAGAATGTATGAAAGGGTGCGGTGCCACGGTGGTCAAACTGCATGCGCAGGGCGCTTTGAAACAGCGCCTGGTTTCCTTTGGCGTTATGAAAGGGGCCCGGGTCGAGGTCATCGGCTTTGCGCCGGCGAAAAGCACCGTCGAGATCAAGATCGGACGTATGCGGCTGGCGCTGCGCAAGGAAGAAGCGGAGCTGATCGAGGTGAATGCAGATGCCTAACGAAGCTCCGACCTGTCCCGTCACCGAAAAGCACATCCGTATCGCCCTTGTGGGGCAGCCCAACGTCGGCAAGAGCATGCTCATCAATGCGATCAGCGACGCCCGGCTCCATGTCGGGAACTTCAGCGGGGTCACGGTCGAGAAGTCCGAAGTGTTCTTCGACTGCAACACGTATCATTTCACAATCGTGGACCTTCCGGGTTCGTACGCCTTTACCGACTATTCCATCGAGGAGCGCGTCACCCACGATTTTTTGTGCAACGAACCGTACGACCTGATCATCAACGTCGTCGATTCGACCAACCTCGAAAAAAACCTGCAGCTGACCGCGGAACTGATGACGCTGAACAAGAAGATGGTCCTGGCGCTCAATATGAGCGACGAAGCGGACAAAGAGGGGATCGCCATCGACGCGGAGTACCTTTCGACCCTGCTTGGGATTCCGGCGGTAAAGGTCTCCGCAGCCGCCAAAACGGGGATGGAAGCGCTGATCGAGGCTGTCATCGAAACCCATGAGGCCCCCTACCAGGAGCCGAAACTCGTCTTTTCCGAAGCAGTCGAACAGGAAATCGAAGGCATAGCGGCGTATCTCGACGAGCACCATTTCAAGGCGGCCATCTCCAACCGGAACATCGCGATCAACCTGCTGCAGAATGAGACAAAGACCTACCGGACCCTGCACGACCTGCCCTTGTGGACCGAACTGCAGCCGATGCTCATCGAGGCGGACAAGCACATCGAGACCCATCACGACACGGACGACG
>JARROU010000006.1:0-12476 GCA_037383585.1 Campylobacterales bacterium
CCACGGAACCGGTGCTTAAAGCCGAAGAGCATAAAGCGGCGATTGCCGTTTCCATGGTTGTTCTGTTCGGGACGATCGCCATGTTCCTCTACCCCGCACTCTACAGTGCCGGCGTCCTTGACATGACCGGCCGCGAGTTCGGTATCTATGTGGGAGGCACGATCCACGAGGTCGCGCAGGTCGTCGCCGTCGGCTCCATGAACGGACCGGACACGGAGATGGCAAAAGCGGCGGTCATCGTCAAGATGACGCGCGTCATCATGATCGCGCCGATGCTGATCCTGCTGGGCATCTACCTCTCTTATGCCGCGAAGAAGACCGGCGGAGAAGGCGGAGTCATCAAGCTTGTCATTCCGTGGTTTGCCGTCTATTTCGTCGGTATGGCCGGGGTCAACTCGCTCATTCACGGCTACGTCGAGGGCAGTGCAAGCGCAGAGATGGCGGCGTTGATCACGGCGACGATCGCGGACATCAACGAGGTCGACACGTTCCTGCTGACGATGGCGATGACCGCACTTGGGATGGGGACGCGTTTCGCGAAATTCAAAGGACTCGGCCTCGCACCACTTTACGCGGCCGGCGCGATGTTCGCATGGCTCGTCATCGGCGGTTACTTCGTCACCAAGGCGGTCGTTGCCGCTTTCTGACCGTTCATCATTATAGGAGCAGACGGCCCGGATGCCTCTGCCCGACTCGCCCTTCATTAAAACCCTTCTTCAATTCCCACACCACATCGAAAAAACTACCGGATTCTCCTTTGTTATGAGACGGTTTCAATCAAAGGTTTTTGGCCCCGGAAATGCGGCCGACGCCAGCAGGTACAAGAGCATGGCTGCGCTCAGCACCGCGGCAAAACCGATATGAATCGCCAGGATCGTCGCGAGGATCGCGCTGATGACGGAGGCGCATCCGTTGATGCCCCAGGCCCACGGAATCAGCGTTTCGGAGTGATCCGCCAGGGCGCCGAGACCCATCGGGAAGGGGATGCCCATCGCAAAGGCGATCGGGGCGATCAGCAAAAGCGACAGCGCGATCTTGACACCCTGGGGCTGTGACGCAAACGCGCCGAAAAGGCTGTCCAGCGTCAGCAGATAGCCCGCGCCGAAAACCACAACGGCGGCGATCGCAAAGCGTGCCGCCGCCGCATGCCCCCGCTTCGCACCGAGGTAAGACGAAAAGCTGCTTCCAAGCCCCGCAAAGATCAAAAAACCGCTCAATACGACGGCCGCCGTCGTCAGAGGGTGGTTCAAAAAGAGAAGAAAGCGCTGCAGGAAGTAGATCTCCACAAAAAGAAATCCGAGCCCCAGCGCAAAAAAATAGAGGACCACAGCGCTTTTACGGACTGCCGCAGGCTCCTTCCTGACGGTGCGGAGGCGCGCCAGCGGCAGCAGGATCAGCACCGTACTGGCGATCAGCGCCTGAAAGAGGGAGGCGATCAGCACCGGGTAGCCCCATTCGACCAGATGAAGACCGCCGCTTCCGCGCAGGGCGATGAGCTCGGGGAGCGTTTCCCACTTGAAAAAGTGGTAAAAGTAGGGCCGGTTGTCGGTGGCGGGGGTGACGTCGAACTTGTAACGTTCGTAAAATCCGCTGGGGTTTGACAAAAGGGCCCGGGCACCCTCGAAGAAGAGCGGTTGTGGCAGGAGGTTGTATCGGTTCGCTTCGGAGGCGTTCATACCGGGGTAATAGACGGTGTCGAACGCGCGCGCGTCGCAGAATTGCCTGAGACGGACGATCTCCCCGGCGCCGAAGGGTCCGTTTTTGACGATGAGGGTCGTCGTCTGCAGCCCGCGTATCATCGCCAGCTGTGCTTCGGGACGGTCCGCGCCGTGCGCTTTCAGCGCTTCGAGCGCCGTGACGAAGAGCTTAAGGGCATCCCTCGGGGGGAGTTTCAGCCAGCGGCTGATGCAGAGGTAGCCTCCGGGTTTCAGGTGTTCGATATAGCGCTGCAGCGCCTCGGTCGTATAGAGGTAGCTCTCGTTTAGCGACTGCACTCCGGACGAAGCGGCTCCGAACGAATCGACCATCGCCATCTGTATCAGGTCGTATTCCGTCTTCGTCGATGCCAGGAAGCCGCGCGCCTCGCCGATATGGAGCGAGACGTTCTCCCGGCGGTAGATCTGCCCCGAAAATGCGCCGAACCGGAGGCCGACGAGTTCCGCGATCTGCGGGTTGAGCTCGACCGCGTCGATCGTTTCCGCGTGATGCCGGAGGGCCTGAAGCACCTCCGATCCGCCGCCCGCACCGATGACGAGCACCTGTTTCATATCGCCGAGGCGGTACGGCAGCGCGGAGGCCTGATCATCGAGATAGCCCAGCCGCTCCGGCACGTAGCGCGTGATGGCGCTCATGCCGTCGCCGTTGGTAAAGAGGCCGAGCTGTTCGGGCGGTTCGACGTTCGAGACGATGCTGAGCCCCGGGGCGTAGCGGAAAGGGACGTCGGGGCTCGCCACGACGGTGAGCCTGCCGTAAGGCGACGAGCGTTCATCGACGACGCGCGCTCCGGGAAGGTTCAGTGCCTGGCTGAGTGCTTTATACTCGCTCATTTTCAGCGCCACGGCTTTATGAGGTAGTCCTGCCGCGATTAGCGCGCCGACGAGCAGAAGGACCGGCCCGGTACCGCGTCTGAGACCGACTTCCCTCCAGCCGACGGCGGCGCCGAACAGTGCGGCGGCGCTAATGAGCTTCAGTGCCGATTCGGGGAAGAGGAAGTAGAGCAGTGCGAGGAGGCCGAGGCTGCCGGCGCCCGCACCGAGGAGGTCGGCCCCGTAGAGCGCCGAGATCGCCGTTTTATGCCGGATAAACGCGAGGCCGATTGCATTGGCCGCGAAAAAGAACGGGAGCGCGAGCAGCAGGTAGAGGGCAAAGAGCCTCAGCGATTGCCGAAAGTCCCAGAAAAGCTCCAGCGGGTTGAACGGGAACTGCTGAGCGAGGAGAAAACTGCCGAGCGCCGTGATGCCGAAGAGCGCGATGTTGGTCACATAGACGTAGCCGAAACGTACCAGAAGCCGTTCGCGTGCCAGGGAAAGAAAGGTACCGCTCGCCCCGTATCCCAGCAGCGCCAGGCTGATGACCATATAGGCGAAGTGGTGCCATTGGATGATGGAAAAGAGCTTCATCAGCAATATCTCGTAGGCCAGCGCCGAGGCCGAGATCAACGCGACGGAGAGGCGCGGCAGGCCGGATGGGTTCATCGTTTCAGTGCTCCCCCGTCAGGGGGACGAATGCGACGGGAAGGATCTGGCGGGTCGTCACCTTTCCTTCGGCCGTTTTCGTCACGAGCAGCAGGTGCTGGACGTAATAAAAGCCCTTGACGGGGATTACCATCCTGCCGCCGGGCTTGAGCTGTGAGAGCAGCGGCGGGGGAATGTGGCCGGCCGCCGCCGTCACGATGATCGCATCAAAGGGTGCTTTTTCTTCCCAGCCGTAGTAGCCGTCCCCGGTCCGCGTCCTGACATTGGTGTATCCCTCTTCTTTGAGGCGTTCTTTCGCCGAAGCGGCGAGTTCTCCGATGACCTCGATGGTATAGACCTCCTTGACGATCTCGGCCAGAACGGCGGCCTGGTACCCCGAACCCGTCCCAACCTCTAATACCCTGTCCGTCGGCTCTAGCGCCAGCAGGTCGGTCATCACCGCAACGACATACGGTTGAGAGATCGTCTGGCCGAAGCCGATGGGAAGCGGCCTGTTTTTATAGGCCCAGAGACGATATCTGAGCGGAACAAAGGTGTGCCGGGGACCCTTTTCCATCGCAGCGATGACCGATGGGTCGAGGCGTGCTTTCCCCAGCTGGCTGCTGGTCTCTCTCACCTCGTTTTCGATGGCTTTGACCATGTTCGCTCTTGCGCTGTCGTAGTGCGTATCGATCACGCCCGAATGCAGCAGGCTGCCCAGCAGGAAACACAGTATCGAAAGAAACATCCGCTTTGTCATCGCCTTCCCCTTCCTGCGTCGATGGGCATCTCTGATGCAGCTCTTACCATTATATACCAACTGAAGTTCTGCCTTGACTTTCTCCAAGGTCTGAGTTATCATCAATACAGCTTATACACTGCGCGATCAGGATACGAAAATGCGTTTGCTTTTTTTCATGCTGGCACTGTGTCAGATACTGCTTGCCGAACCGGAAGCGGTGTCGCTACTCACCATCAACGGGGCGATCGGCCCGGCCAGCAGCAGTTACCTCGAAGGCGGCCTGGCCGACGCGGAAAAACGCAATGCCGCTTTTGTTCTGCTGGAACTCGATACCCCCGGAGGACTGGTGACGTCGACGCGCGAAATGGTCCAGATGATGCTGGGCAGTTCCGTACCGGTCGTTGTCTACGTTGCGCCCAAAGGGGCCCATGCGGCCAGCGCGGGCACGTTCCTTGTGTATGCCGCCCATGTCGCGGCCATGGCCCCCGGAACCAACCTCGGCGCCGCGACGCCGATCAGCCTGATGCCGGGCGCTAAGGAACCGGACGCTTCTGACGCGCCGGCACGCAAAGCCCTCAATGACGCGCGGGCCTACATCAAAAGCCTCGGCGAACTGTACGACCGCAACGTGACCTGGGGGATGCGGGCCGTCGAAAAAGCCGAAAGCCTTTCCGCAAAAGAGGCGCTTCGGCTCGGGGTGATCGATTATATGGCGGAGAACCGTGAGGACCTGCTGCGTCAGCTCGACGGCCGACCGGTTGCGGTCGGCGGGCAGACGATACGCCTTCGGACGGAAAACGTGCGACTTTTTGAATTCGAAGCCGACTGGAAAACACGCCTGCTTGCCGTTATTACCGATCCGAACATCGCCCTGGTGCTGCTGATGCTCGCACTCTACGGCATCTTTTTCGAGCTGCTCAACCCCGGCGGGATCTTTCCCGGCGTCGTCGGCGTCATCGCCGGGGTGCTGGCGCTGTATGCGCTGAACCTGCTGCCGTTCAATTACGCGGGGCTGCTGCTGATCCTGCTGGGCGTCGCTTTCATGGTCGCCGAGCTGTTCGTCAGCGGATTCGGTATCCTGGGGCTCGGCGGTGCCGCGGCCTTTGCCTTCGGCGCGCTGCTGCTCTTTGATGCCGAGACGCTCGGAACGGACATCTCCATCCCGCTGATCCTCGCCATCACCGTCGTGAGCCTGCTCTTTTTCCTGCTCGTCGTCCGGATGCTGCTCAAATCGCGCTCACGCCGCGTCGTCGCGGGCGTCGAGGAGTTGACCGGTATGGACGTTGAAGTGCTCGAGGCGGTCCGACGGGGCTACTGGGTGCGCTGCCACGGCGAACGCTGGTATGCCGAATCGGAGGTGCCGCTCGAAGCCGGCCAGCATGCAACGGTGGGCTCCGTATCGGGGCTGACCCTGCACCTTATCCCCCCAAAGGAGTAACCCATGATCCCTACGACCACCCTCTACGCCGCAGTGCTTATCCTCGCTATCCTCGCGACCGCCATCCGCATCCTGCGCGAATACCAGCGCGGGGTCGTTTTTACCCTGGGGCGATTTACCGGCGTCAAAGGGCCGGGACTGATCATTCTGATCCCGTTCATTCAGCAGATGGTCCGCGTGGACCTTCGGACGATCGTACTGGACGTGCCGACGCAGGACGTCATCTCCCACGACAATGTTTCCGTCCACGTCAACGCCGTCGTCTATTTCCGCGTCGTCGACCCGGAAAAGGCGATCATCCAGGTTGAGGATTTCCACGACGCAACGAGCCAGCTGGCGCAGACGACCCTGCGCTCCGTCCTCGGCGGGCATGAGCTCGATGAGATGCTGGCCGAGCGCGAACGGCTCAACTCCGATATCCAGGAGATTCTCGACAAGCAGACCGACGCCTGGGGCATCAAGATCTCCAACGTCGAGATCAAGCATATCGACCTGGACGAAAGTATGGTACGCGCCATCGCGAAACAGGCCGAGGCCGAGCGCGAACGCCGCGCCAAGGTCATCAACGCCAAGGGGGAGCTCGAAGCGAGCGAGAACCTGCTCGAGGCGGCCAACATCCTAAGCAAGAACCCCCAGGGGATCCAGCTGCGCTACCTGCAGACCCTCAGCGACGTCTCCGGCGACAAGACCAACACGCTGGTCTTCCCCTTCCCGACGGAGCTGAAGCGGTTCTTTACCGGTGAGGAGAAGGCCTAGCGGCTTGCGGCTCAGCGCTCGGAGATGCCATAGCCTCCGCCGCCGGGGGTGAGCAGCTTCAGCCGGTCCCCTTCGCCGACTTCGAGGCTGATCTTTGAAGGAAGTCGGCTGGGGCGGCCGTTGCGGATCAGCAGGTTCTGCCCGCGCATCCCGTGGCCGCCGCCTTCGGCACCACGGGGCGCGAAGACCCGCCGTTCGGTAATGAGGGTGAGCTGCAGCGGTGCGGTGAATTCCAGCTCCCGGACAATGCCGTTGCCGCCGCGCCATCGGCCGCGCCCGCCCGAATTGGACCGGATCCCGAAGCGCCGGATGATGACGGGATAACGGGTTTCGATGATCTCGGCATCGGTGATGCGGGTGTTGGTCATGTGGGTATGCACAGCGTCGGCCCCGTCATGCCCTTCGAGCGCGCCGCTGCCGCCGCCGACGGTCTCGTAGTAGCCGAAGGTGCCGTCTCCGAAGCTGACGTTGTTCATACACCCCTGCGAGCCCGCGCAGACGTTGAAGGCTTCGAGCAGCACGTCGACGATGCGCTGGGAGGTCGTGACGTTGCCGCCGACGACCGCGGCGCGTGGATCGGGATTGAGCAGCGAGTTTTCGGCGATGACGATGCGCACCGGGCCCAGAAAGCCCTCGTTGAGGGGAAGGTCCTCGCCCAGGACGGCCCGCAGCGTATAGACCACGGCCGAAGCGGTGACGGAGAAAGGCGTGTTCTGGTTGGTATGGCTCTGCAGCTCCGTTGCGCTGAAATCGAACACGAAGGCACCGCCTTCTTTGTAAATGCGCACGTCGATACGGCTGCCGTCGTCGAGGGCGTCACTGGCATGGCGCTCCTGCGTCACGCGCGCTTCGAGCATCGAGCGCACCGCGCGCGAACTGGCGGCAATGATATGCTCCATATAGGCCTCGGTGACCTCGCGCGAATAGCTCTGCCACAGTTCACGCATGCGCTCCCCGCCGGCCACGTTGGCGCCGAGGGCCGCTTTGATGTCGCTGAGGTTGTTCTCAATGTCCCGTGCCCCGGCTTTTTCCAGGATTGCGCGTACGGCCTGCTCGTCGAAGGTGCCGTTTTCGACGATTTTCATGGCCCGGAACAGGGCACCCTCTTCCTCGATCGTGGTCGAAAAGGGCGGCATTGATCCCGCAGTGGCACCGCCGATGTCCGCGTGGTGGCCGCGGTTGGCCGTGACAAAGGCAACCTCTCCCGCTTCGAAATGGGGCGTGACGATCGTGATGTCCGGCAGATGCGAACCGCCTTCGAACGGGGCGTTGATGATAAAGCTGTCGCCGGGACGCATGTCGCCTTGGAACGTTGTGAGGACATGCCGGACGGCGTAGCCCATGGAACCGAGGTGCACGGGGATGTGCGGCGCGTTGGCAATCAGGCTGCCCCGTTTGTCGAAAAGGGCGCAGGAGAAATCCAGGCGCTCCTTGATGTTGGTGGAGACGGAGGTCCGCTGGTAGATCCGTCCCATCTGCTCGGCTGCCGACATGAAACGGTGATTGAACAGTGAGAGCAGGACGGGGTCGAACTGCGTCGAATAGCGTTTCCGTTCGACGTGGTGCAGGGTGATTTCGAGGTGACCTTCTTGGTCAATGACTACGGAGGTTTCGGGTTCGACGAGGATCGTCGAGGTGCCGTGCAGGATCACGGCGGGCCCTTCGATGTGCCGACCGGGTTCGAGGGTTTCCAGGGGATAAAAAGGGGTGTCGATCCATGCGGTGTCGAAGTACACCGGCCGGTAGAGCGGTTCGGAAGCCTCCTCGGTTTGGGACGTGTCCGGTGCCGTTTCGGCCGTGACACCGGGCAGGAGCAGTTCGACGACCAGTTCGGCGGCTTCGATCGCTCTTTCGGGCATGATGAAGCCGAAGATACGCTGGTGGGCGGTCTCGAAGACGCCGCGGCAGGCCGCGAGGTCGGCTTCGACCGGGATCGTATGGTCCACATTCCGGTAGCGGAGGTTCAGGGTCGCGCGCTGCTGCGGACGATCGTTTTCTTTTGCGCCGAGCTGCTTTTCCAGGCGCTGCCGCAGTGCATGGATCTGTGCGGCAAGCCGTTCAGGAGAAAGGGCATCAAGCGGGAGGCCGAGGGTCTGCACTTCCCGGGCGGCCATGTCGGCACCGCCCAGCCCTACGGCGGAGAGGATCCCGGCGTGGCGGTGCAGGTGGACCGTCTGCATGCCGAGTTTGCGGGCGACGGCGCAGGCGTGCTGCCCGCCCGCCCCTCCGAAGGCGGCCAGCGCATGCGTCCGGATGTCATACCCCTGCTGGACGGAGATCTCCCGGACCGGTTTGACCATGTGCTCGTTGGCGACCTCCAGAAAACCCATCGCGACTTCCTCGATGCACATCGGTGTTTCCAGGTCCTCGTTGATCCTGGCCGTCAGCGCTTCGAAGGCCTCGCGGGCCTCCTCGAGTCCCAGCGGTTCGTTCTGCATCGGGCCGAAGATGCGGGGGAAGAACTCCGGCCGGAGGCGTCCCAGGACCAGATTGGCGTCGGTGACGCTGAGGTAGCCCCCTTTTTTGTAGCAGACCGGACCGGGATGGGCCCCCGAGCTCTCGGGTCCGACGAGAAAGAGGCCGTTTTTGTAAAAGAGGCGCGAACCCCCGCCCGCCGCGGTCGTGAGGATCTCGATCTGCGGGGTCTTGATCGCGATGCCATCCATGGTGTGCTCGTAGGAAATGTCGAGCGTGCCGTCATAGCGGGAGACGTCGGTACTGGTGCCGCCCATATCGAAGCCGATGAGCGGGGTGCCCTTGTAGAACGCTTTGGCGTAGCCGAGCACGCCCCCGGCCGGACCGGAAAGCAGCGCATTCGCCCCGCGGAACGCTTCGGCTTCGCACAAGCCGCCGTGCGACTGCATGAAGAGCAGCTTCCGGCCTTCGAGCGGGGAGGCGAAGCCCTGTTGGAACGTATGGATATAGGCCTGGATATGGGGCGTGAGGTAGGCGTCGACCGTGGTCGTGTCTCCGCGGTCGACGAGCTTGATCGCCGGGATCACCTCGCTCGAGAGCGAGAGGTTCTCGAAGCCCATCGGTTCGGCCAGTTCGCGGATGAGCTTTTCATGCGCGTCGAAACGGTAGGCGTGCATCAGTACGACGCTCAGCGACGTGATCCCTTCGGCTTTCAGTTCCGAAAGCAGTGCCTTGAGCGCGTGGGGGTCCGGCGCCTGCTCCACGACGGCCTCGCCGTCTTCGATGACGACGCGCTCGTCGATCCCGACGGTGCGCTCGTAGAGCTGCGAGGGCTTTTTGATGTCGAGGTCGAAAAGCTTCGGACGGTTCTGATATCCGATCGAGAGGGCGTCCTCGAACCCCGACGTGATCAGCAGCGCCGTGCGCGCCCCCTTGCGTTCGAGCAGGGCGTTGGTGGCGACCGTCGTGCCCATCCGGACCCATTTGACGTGCGCGGGGTCGATCTGTCCCCGGGGGATACGGACGTCGAGAATGCGCTCGAGTAGCCGACGGATCCCTTCGCTCGGGGCGTCGGGGTAGTTCGCCGGGTCGTCGGAGAGCAGTTTTTCCGTGTAGACTCTGCCTTCATGCAGGGCGTAAATGTCCGTGAATGTCCCGCCGCGGTCGATCGAAAAGCTTACCATCTGTTCGGCCTTTTGTCTGAGGTTTACTGCATTATACCAATCCGGCGCGCAGGCTTCTGCATACGAATCGGTTCTGCCATCGGGTAGGGGCGGCCGGATCGTTTTTTGTCGTGTTTTTTTGCAAAAAATCAAAGCAAGTAACATTAGATATTATAATAAAGCTTGTTATCAACACAAGAGGAATATCGTTAGGAACACCACCCCATCCGCAAAGGCGAAACCGTATGTCCGCTCTGTTCCGTTTCCTCGGTTTTTGGATGCTCGTCTGCTCCCTGCACGGCGCGGTGCCTCTGGGCGTGGAGGAGCATCCCGCCGTCCAAGTGCCCCTCGATGTTCCGTTTCTGGACGAAACGGGCCAACGCGTCACGCTCGGAGAGCTTATGGACGGAAAGCCGGCCATTCTCACGCTGAACTACTACGGTTGCCCCGGCCTCTGCACGCCGCAGCTCAACGACCTGGCGAAGGTGCTCACCAAGGTCAAGCTGGAAGAAAACCGGGACTACAAAGTGATCACGCTCAGTTTCGATCCCGAAGAGACCCCCGGCGACGCGGCCAAGAAGAAGGCGAATCTGCTGGCGTCCATGCCGCGCACCTTCGATCCCGATGCCTGGACATTTGTTACGGGAAAGGTAGAAGACATCCGGACGGTGACGCAGAGCGTGGGGTTCCATTACGAGAAGCAGGCCGGGCCGAACGGCATGGAGGAGTACATCCACCCGGCGGTCCTGGTCGCCCTGTCGCCCGAGGGGAAGGTTACCCGCTACCTCAACGGCATAAAGCAGCTCCCGTTTGACATACAGATGGCCATGATGGAGGCGGCGGAGGGGACGGTGCGTCCCACCATCGCCAAGACACTGCTGTTTTGTTTCGCCTTCGACCCCGAGAACAAGACCTACGTCTTCGCACTGGAAAAGGTGGGGGCCGTCGCGCTGTCGCTGATCCTCGCCGGGTTTTTCCTCTATCTGGTGCTGACCGGACGGAAAAAACGCCCGCAGGAGGGTGAAGATGACTAGTTTCTACCACGAGACCCATACCGTTTTCGGCACCCACCGCAATCCGATCCTGCAGTGGATCTTCAGCATCGACCACAAGCGCATCGCCCTGCTGTACATGGGCGTGATGTTCACCCTGTTCTTTTTCGCGGTCGGTGCGGCGCTGACGATGCGCTCGGAGCTCTTTTTCCCGGGGGCGCAGTTCCTGGAGCCGCAAACGTACAACCAGATTTTCACGTTCCACGGCGTGACGATGATCTTCCTGTTCATCGTCCCGGGCATCCCGGCGGCGCTGGGGAATTTCATCCTGCCCCTGCAGCTCGGCGCGCGCGATCTCTCCTTCCCGCGGCTCAACCTTCTGTCGTGGTGGCTCTACGTGCTGGGCGTGGTGGCGGGCCTCTCCTCGCTGGTGACCGGCCAGGGGTTCGCCGATACGGGCTGGACCTTCTATGCGCCCTACAGTATCCGGACCGATGCGCACGTGCTCTCAACGCTCACCGCTGCGTTCATTCTGGGGCTCTCCTCGATCCTGACGGGGCTCAACTTCGTCGTGACGATCCACCGTCTCCGCGCCCCCGGGATGACGTTTTTCAAGATGCCGCTGTTTGTCTGGGGCCTGTACGCGACGGCATGGATCCAGGTCCTGGCCACGCCGGTAGTGGGAATCACGCTGCTGCTGGTGATCCTGGAGCGTACGCTGGGCGTCGGGATCTTTGATCCGACCAAGGGGGGCGACCCGATCCTGTACGAACACCTTTTCTGGATCTACTCCCATCCGGCGGTCTACCTGATGATCCTCCCGGGGTTCGGCATCGTCTCGGAGGTGCTTCCGACGTTTACGCGCCGCACGATTTTCGGCTACCACTCCATCGCGATCTCCTCCGCTTCCATCGCCGGCATCGGTTATCTGGTCTGGGGGCACCATATGTTCACCTCCGGCATGAGCGATCTGGCGCGGGTCATCTTTTCGTTCCTGACGTTCCTGGTCGCGATACCGACGGGGGTGAAGATCTTCGACTGGGTGGCCACGCTCTACAAAGGCTCCATCATCCTGGCCACGCCGATGCTCTGGATCCTCGGAAGCATCATAAATTTCACGGTCGGAGGCCTGACGGGCGTGACCCTGGGGGCCCTCGGTGCGGACATCCATCTGCACGACACCTACTACGTCGTGGCGCATTTTCACTATACGATCCTCGGCGGGGCGGTTTTTATGTTCATCGGCGGGCTGCACTACTGGTATCCCAAGATCACCGGAAAGCTCTACGATGAGAAGCGGGGGCGCATCGCTTTCGGCCTGACATTCGTGGGATTCAACCTGCTCTGGTTCCCGATGTTTCTCGCCGGTTTTCTCGGAAATCCCCGCCGCTATTTCGACTACCTTCCCGCGTTTACGCCCTATCACCAGGCCGCCGGAATCGGGGCGATCCTGGTGGCACTCGGGTTGTTGACGATTCTTTACAACTTCTACCGGGGTGTGAAAGAGGGAAAAGAAGCCGGCCCGAATCCCTGGAACGCCACGACGCTGGAGTGGCAGATCCCCTCTCCGCCGCCGCTGGAGAATTTCTCGAAGATCCCCTATGTGGATTTCGAGCCGTACGAATACGAAAACGGCGAACCGGCGGTGCGGTTTGACAAAAACTTCCGGAGGGTGAAATGACGGAACAGGAAATGGCTTACGACGTGCAGGGGCAGCCCCATCCGGTCACCGATTACCGCGACGACTACAGCGGGGCCAAGCTGGGATTCTGGATCTTTTTGATGACCGAGGCGATG
>JARROU010000007.1:0-12929 GCA_037383585.1 Campylobacterales bacterium
GCAGTCGCCCGAAGCCAACAACGACATCGAGGACCGTTCGATGGAATGCGTGGGCTGTCAGTGAAACCCCTTCCGTCGGCTGCAGCCGCAGCCGCTTTGAGTGAACGCATCCTCAATGGCGAAGGGGCGATGCTGCGTTCGCTGACGGTGGGCGGCCCCACTTCCGCCTCCCTTACCCTCTCCGTCCAGGACAAACAGCGCGGTTTTGACTGGATCGACCTCACCTTCGAAATGAGCGGCATGAACGATGCGCGGCTCGTCGAAGACAGCCAGCTGGACTTTATCGATACGGCCGAAGGGCTAACGGTGTTGTTTGACGGGGGTTCATGGGGAATCGGCATCGGCCGGTACGGCAGTCTGGAAGCGCTGAAAAGTGCCCCGCTCTATCTCATAGGCGCTTCGCTCAAATACGAGGAAGCGCCCTTTAGCGGATGATCAGGAAACGACCTGCTCCTGTCTGCGGTTACCGCCGCGTGTTTTGCAGCGTTTGAGTGTACGAGTGAGCTCATTGGCTTCGCGTGTGGTTATCGCTCTGGATTTGAGCGCATCCTTGATCACATTCTCATTCAGATAGACATGTGTCATTCTCATCTCTCCTCTCTGTAATATGCATGTCGACAAAAGGGTTCACAACAAGAACGGCATTGTGTTTCTGGCGTAACACAATCGGCGCAACAATATGGCCGCTTGAAGTGTCAAAAAAATGTCGGTGTTGTGGAAGCGGTTTTTTCAGCCGGAACTTTTATCCTATAATGATTTTTATAACAGAAAGTTAATAAAACAGAATTAGTTATCCGCGTGATTCAGAAACGCTCTGAGTCGAGATACTCCAAAAGCCCTTCGCAGCAGGTCTCGATCATTGCGAAGACTTTTTCAAATCCTTCGTATCCGGGAAAGAAATAGGGATCAGGCACATCCTCCCCCTTATACCCGAAGGTACCGAGTTTGTAAACGTTAGGGATTCCCATCGCCTTGAGGTCGGAGATGTTGTGATCGTCCAGGCCGACGATGCAGTCAAAACGGTCGGCGTCGTCACGATCGACCTGCCTGGCCCGCAGCGCAGTGATATCGAGCCCGTGTTCCTGCGCAATCCGAACGGAGTTCTCACACGGCGGTTCGCCGATGTGCCAGGAACCCGTCCCCGCCGAATCGACAAACAGATCAAAACCCTTTTGGCGCGCCTTTTCCCGAAGGATTGCTTCCGCCAGCGGCGAACGACAGATGTTTCCAAGGCAGACAAACAGTACGGTGCGCACCCGGTTATCCGTTCGTATAGAGATAGCGCTTGATCTTTTTCGTCGGCGTCTTCACAAACGGTTCGCGCTGTTCGATCATGCGCGAAATTCTGGAGAATCGGGACACGCTTTCGTTTGTCTCTGTTTTAATCGCCTCCAGAAGCCCCTCGATCTTGCGATGCTGTTCCGTTTCGGAGAGTTTGCCGATGTCAAGCATCTCTTCAACCAGTTCATAGTTAAGGTGCACCCGCGCCACCAGCTGCTTTTCCACATCATAGATCAGGGCATCCTCGACGAGTTCGTTTTCCATGATCTTTGCTTCGATCTGTTCGGGATAGATGTTCTCCCCGCTCGGGCCGAGAATCATGTTTTTCGAACGTCCGCTGATGTGAAGATAACCGTCCCGGTCAATGTAGCCGAGGTCCTCCGTATTGAACCATCCCGCATCGTCGAGCACCTCCGCCGTCTTCTCGGGGTCCTTGTAATACCCGTTCATCACGTTGGGACCTTTGGCCATGACGGTACCGATCCCGTGCTCGTCCGGGTTCTCGATGCGCAGCTCGACCGAATCGATGGCGGGACCGATGGCATGCACTTTGGTCCGATACGGTGCGCTCGCAGCGAGCAGCGGCGCCGTTTCGGTCAGGCCGTAGCCGATGCAGTACGGAAACCCCGCGTCCGAAAGGAACTGCTCCACCATCGGAGAGAGCGGCGCACCGCCGATCCCGAAGATGCGCAACTCGCCTCCGAACGTTTCCATGAGCTTTTTTCCCGCCACTTTGTGCAGGATTTTCCGGATAAAGGGGATCGAATACAGCAGACGCATGAAGACGTTCTTGTGAAACGCGGGAAGAATGCGGTTTTTAAAGATCTTTTCGATGACAAGCGGCACCGAAAGCATCGTCGTCGGCTTGACCTTTCCCATCGCCTCGGTCAGGATCTTCGGCGTCGGCGTCTTTGAAAGATAGGTGATGCTGGCGCCGTTGGCAAACGGCAGCAGAAAACCGACGGAACATTCATAGGTGTGTGCCAGGGGCAGAATGGAGAGGAAGCGGTCTTCGGGCACGATCTCGATGACGCACTGCGAGATGATCGCCTCAAACGCGAGGGCTCGATGCGTCAGCATGACCCCTTTGCTGCTCCCGGTCGTCCCCGAGGTATAGATAATGGCCGCCAGATCGTCCTCATGAGGCTCGTAGGCGGCTGGGGTAGGCTTATCCCCTTTAACGCCCTTTTTGAGACGCTGTAGCTGCTCTGAGCCCTTCTCCAGGATCGACGGCGCTTTCTTTTCCAGCGACGGGTCATCACTGAGGTCGTCCGTCAAGACGAGCATGACAAGTGAATTCAGGCTCTCCTCATCCAGGGCGTCGCGCTTCTTTTGGGAAATAAACACCGCACGGCACTGCGAATGCGCGATGATGTGGCGGACTTCATTGTCATGGAAATCGGGCAGGATCGGCACGATGACCGCGCCCATCGTCGTGACGGCGAAATAGACAACCCCCCAGTTCGGCATGTTTTCGCTGCACAGAGCCACTTTGTCCCCACGGCCGATTCCCGCCGACGTCAGGCGCGCCTGCAGCGCCCTGACCGCCGCGTCGAACGCCCCGTACGTCAGAACCGAGCTTCCGTCAACGTTTTGCAGTGCCGTACGCTCCCTGTACTGCGTTACGGAGCGCTCCAGCAGCGCACCCAGCGTCAGACGCGGCAGCGTCACCTTGTAATGCGCAGGCGTCTGGCGGCGGAAACGTACCCGGATGACGGCGGCCTCGCCCTGATGCCCCCTGCCCTCGTTCAGTTCGACATGATTCTCCTCGAGGGCCTCACAGACAAACCAGGGACGTTTGAGCTTTTCGAAACTGCGCAGATCATACAGTAGATCCGGCGCCTTCGGTCCGCCCGAATTGCGCTCCAACTGCGATTTTTCAAAAAACTCTCCGGCGAAGACCCCGCCCTCGTTCAGGACGGAAAGCGCCTTGACGAACACCTCGCTGCGCAGCGGCTCTTCGAGATGCAGGTAGGAACACAGCACGGCATCAAAAGTCTCTTCCGGTTCCCATTCCGCCAGGTCGAGGTGCATGGTCGCAACGGTAACGCCCTGCTCCGAAGCCATCTGCTCCAATTTTTTCAGACCGATGTCCGATGCGTCGATCGCATGGGCTTCAAACCCCTTTGCAGCGGCGTAACAAGCATTTCTCCCCTCCCCTTCACCCAGAAAAAGGATGCGGCTTCCCGCCGGCAGGGTCTCCATCACGCTTTTGAGGTACGCGTTCGGTTCTTTCCCGTAAAGATAGCCTTCGCGCGAGAACTTCTCGTTCCATATTTTGCCGATCATGATTTCTTTACTCCGTCGAGGACCGGCACAAAGCTGCATACTTCGAGCTCGTCCTCTATAAGCTGGTCGCCGATTTTAACATAGCGCACGATCACCTGCCCTTCCCCGCGCTGCATCGGAGCCACCAGCACGCCTCTCGGCGCCAGCTGGTCGATGATGGCCTGCGGAATCGTTTCGGCGGATGCGGAAAAAAGAATGCGGTCATACGGCGCGTATGCGCTCCAGCCGAGCTGTCCGTCGTCCGTGCGCGTGTTGACATTGGAAAGGCCCTCTTCACGGAAACGTTTTTTTGCTTCGAGCATCAGCGACTCGATCCGTTCAATGGTAAAGACCCCTCGGAAGAGCCTTGAGAGCACCGCCGCCTGATAGCCGCTCCCGCAGCCGATCTCGAGCACCCTGTCTGCCCCATCGCACTGAAGATATTCGGTCATTTTCGCCACCGTCAGCGGCGAACTGATCCATTGCGACGCCCCGATGGGAAGCGCATCGAGCTTGAACGCATGCTGCTTGAAGCCGTTGGGTACAAAGGCTTCGCGGTTGGTGGACGCGATGGCGTCATAGACGGTGTCGCTGACCTCAAACTTCTCACGGATCGCATCGGCCAGTTTTTTGTTGCGCATGGCGGCTATGGCATTCATCAGCTAATTCCCGTATCAAGATATCGGCGCATTTTTTTCACCTCCGAAAGCAGAAAATCCTGCTGCAGTACCCCCTGCCCGCCGTTGCGTACACATTCTCCGAACGGTGTGACGATACCGCTCTGCCCCGACGTGTCGTCGTTGTCCGTGTCGCTTTGCATGACGTAGCACTGGTTGGCCACGGCCAGCGCCCGGCCCAGGAGGTCATAATGCGATGCACGCAGCCTTCCCCACTGTGCCGGGACACAGATGAGTTCGGCGCCGCGCAGCTGTTCCCACAATGACGTAAAACGCAGCTCGAAGCAGGTCAGAATGCCCATGCGGATGCCGTCGACTTCGAACACGGTGATCGCTTCCGCGTCACCGGCCGAGAACCACCGTTCTTCCTCTCCCAGGGTAAAGAGTTTTGACTTGGACTGTTCATGTACGAGGGCGCCGTCGTGGTAGACCCGGGCCGCGTTGAAGCTCCCCTCTGTGCGGCGCACGATCATCGTGAGGATCACGGTTTTTCCGCGGCTCTTTTCACGGATACGGGCATCGGCGCGCCGTGAAAAATCCCCTGCACGGTCGAACGCCTCGTAATCGAAGTTGGTGAGACACACTTCCGGCGCCAGAACCACGGCGTTTTCGGGCGTCTTATCGATCAACGAAAGGAGGGTTTCGAGGTTTTCGTCGTACGTACGCCCCTGCGTCCTGAATTTCAAAGAACACAACGGACGATTTCTAGAAGTCGTCAAAGCTGAGGCTGCCTTTGGAATAGTTGGTGACGGTGCCTTCGAAGAAGTTGGTTTTCTGGTCGTTGAACTTGGCGAAATCGTCGACCCATTTGATCGGGTGGGACACATTGTACATCGGCTCGAAGCCGACCTTGGTCAAGCGCTCGTCCGCCAGGTACTTGATGTACTGATCGACGATCCCGTCGGTCAGACCGAGGATCTGCCCCTGGGTGATGTATTTCCCCCACGCCGTCTCCAGTTCTACCGCCTGTTTGAACATGCGGTAGACCTCTTCTTTGAGCTCCTCCGTAAAGAGCTCCGGCCGCTCGCGGCGGAGGCTGTTGATCAGGTTCTGGAAGAGCACCAGGTGCGTCACCTCGTCGCGCTGGATAAACCGGATCATCTGCGCACTCCCGAGCATCTTGCCCGAACGCGCCAGCGTATAGATGTAGGTAAAGCCGCTGTAGAAATAGATCCCTTCCAGGATCTGGTTCGCAAAACAGGCCAGAACGAAGTTGCGGTCCGTCGGTTCTTCCGAAAGACGCTCATACACACCGGCGATCGCGTCGTTTTTGGATTTAAGCATCATATCGCGGCGCCACAGCTCATAGATCTCATCATGTTCTGCGAGATGGAATCCACCATGACCGCATAGCTCTGCGAATGCAGCGCCTCTTCGAACGACTGACGCACGAGAATCAGGTTGACCTCCGGCGCGGTGATATAGGGATTGACGTTGTCGATCAGATTGTTCGTCTGCAGCGAATCCATGAAGATCAGCTGCGAGAGCGCCTTGTCATAGGCCGTCTTCTCCGCATCGGTGAGGTTCTTGTAGTCGTTGGCGTCGCGCGTCATGTCGACCTCTTTGGGGAACCAGGTGTTGTTGAGCATCATCTCCCAGAGGTTGTAGGCCCACTGGTACTTGATTTTGTTCAGCTCGAAAATTCCCGTCGGATTTCCGCCGAAAATACGGCGGTCATTTACATTTTCATATGAGTCCGGATTGTAGATTTTTTTGCGATGCATTTTCTGATCCCTGCGGCGAATATAAGTAATAGATTATGGCGAAAATGAGGTTTGATATTGCTTTAAAAGCGCTTCAAATTGTCCCGTAAAAACTGGGGGAAAAAACGTCGATTGAGAGGGGAAATTTCCTGCGGGATTTCGCAGGGTGCAGCCGGTGCCGGCCGCAGCGCTGCGGCTTATTTTTTGGAGCGGTCCGCGCGCTTGCGCTCGTTCTCCGTGAGAAGGCGTTTGCGGATGCGGACGTTCTGCGGAGTGACCTCCAGCAGTTCGTCGTCCTCGATCCACTCCAGCGCTTTTTCGAGGTTCATATCACGCGGCGGCACGAGTTTGATCGCTTCATCCGCTCCGGAAGAGCGGACGTTGGACTGTGCCTTGCCCTTGATCGGGTTGACCGTCAGGTCGTTGGAGCGGGAGTGCTCGCCGAGGATCATCCCTTCGTACACCTTGTCCTGCGGCTCGATGAAGAGCGCGCCGCGGTCTTGGAGGTTGAACAGCGAATAGGCCATCGCCGTACCGCCTTCCATCGAAATAAGCGCGCCGTACTGGCGGCTCTCGACCGTACCGGAATACGGGCGGAATTCGAGGAAGGAGTGGTTCATGACCCCCTCCCCTTTCGTGTCGGTCAGGAACTGGCCGCGGAAGCCGATCAGGCCGCGCGCCGGGATCTCAAACTCGATGCGGGTGTAGCCCTCGCCCATCGGGACCATCGACTTCATTTCCGCCTTGCGTTTGCCTAGGCGTTCGATGATCGTGCCGGAGAAGTCGTCCGGCGTATCGATAACGAGGTGCTCGAACGGTTCGCATTTAACCCCTTCGATCTCCTTGACGATGACCTCCGGACGGCTGATGCCGAACTCGTACTCTTCGCGGCGCATGTTCTCGGCCAGGACGGTGATCTGAAGCTCACCGCGTCCGGAAACCTTGAACTTCCCTTCGCCGATGGTCTCGAGACGCATCGCGACGTTGGTCTGCATTTCCGCTTCGAGGCGGTCTTTGATCTTGTTGGACGTGACGTGCTTGCCTTCGGTGCCCGCCAGCGGCGAGTCGTTGACGGAGAAGACGACGGAAAGCGTCGGCTCCTCGATGTGCATCGGATCGAGCGGCATCGGGTTGGCCGGGTCGACGACGGAGTCGCCGACGTCAACGGTCTCAAAACCGGCGAAGGCGATGATGTCGCCCGCTTCCGCCTGCTCGATCTCCATGCGGTTGAGGCCGTGGAACCCGATCAGTTTCGTCAGACGCCCCTTGACCATTTCGCCGTCCGCTTTGGCCAGCATGACGTTGTCGCCTTTGGAGAGTGTCCCGTTGAAGATACGGGCGATCCCGATCTTGCCGACGTAGTTGTCGTAGTCCAGCGTAAAGACCTGCGCCTGCGCCGGGTTGCCCGCGTCGCCTTCCGGTTCCGGGATCTCGTTGACAATCGCTTCGAAAAGGCACTCAAAGTTGCCGTCTTCATCCGCCATGTCCATTTTGGCGATCCCGTCGCGCGCCGCAGCGTAGACGACCGGGAACTCCAGCTGCTCTTCGCTCGCGTCCATCGCAACGAACAGGTCGAAGACTTCGTCGACGACGCGGTCCGGTTCCGCCGCCGGTTTGTCGATCTTGTTGATGACGACGATCGGCTTCTTGCCCAGCGCAATCATCTTCTTGACGACAAATTTCGTCTGCGGCATGACCCCTTCGTAGGCATCGACGAGCAGCAGAACACCGTCGACCATCTTCAGGACCCGCTCAACCTCGCCGCCGAAGTCGGCGTGGCCCGGGGTGTCGATGATGTTGATCTTGTGCTCTTTGTAACGGATCGCCGTGTTTTTGGAGAGAATCGTGATCCCGCGCTCTTTTTCAAGGGCATTGGAGTCCATCGCACGCTCATCCACCTGTTCGAGGGACGTGAAAGTGCCTGACTGCGCCAAAAGCCCGTCAACCAGCGTCGTTTTACCGTGGTCGACGTGCGCGATGACGGCAATGTTTCTGATGTTTTGCAAAGGAAGTCCTTCAAAGGCGGCAATTGCTGTGCCTAAATTTTTTCGCAATTATACCGCAAAAGGAGTTAGAAAGTGCTCTTTTTTGCGCTTTCAGATGCGACCGTAAAGCTCGTTGTGGAGTTTCATCGCGAAACGGTCGCTCATCGAAGCGATGTAGTCTGCAACGACACGGTGCTTCGCCCGTTTATCAAGCTGAGTGTAAAAATAACGCGGCAGCATTTTCGGCTCTTCCATGAGCGCGCTGAAGAGGCCTCGTATCGCCTGTTTCCCCGCATACATGTGGCGCAGAATCTTCCGGTGCTGATACAGATCCCGATAAAGCAGTTTCTTGAGTTTCTTTATCTGCGTTTCCAGTTCGGGTTCGAACCCGACCGGAAGCGTCTCGCCGGAAGAGAGACGCTGCGCTCCCGCCGCCGCGACCTTCGACTTGGAATAGGCGAGCATCGAATAGACGAGGTGGTTGATGAAGTGGGAGCTGAATCGGTACCGGAACATCTCGTCCTCGTTCCGATCGACCCCCTCGTCATGTACTTTCTCGAGTACGGCGGCAATCAGTTCGTTTTGGCGAAGGGATTCGAACGTGATCAGCCCCGAATGCACCCCGTCGTCGATGTCGTGGCTCATGTAGGCGATCTCATCCGCCCGGTCGACGATCATCGCCTCGACGGAGGGGTGAAGAGAAAGATCGAAGGCTTCGTCGATCCAGTCCGGCAGGAACGCTTTTTTGTACGGGTAGGAGTGTTTGAGGATTCCTTCGAGCGTCGCGAAGGTCAGGTTGAGGCCGTCGAAATCCCTGTACCGCTTTTCAAGGGAGGTGACGACACGAAAGCTCTGGAAATTGTGCTCGAAACCGTTGGTATGCCCTTTTTCCTTGAGACACTCGTCGAGCGTATCGCCGCCGACATGGCCGAACGGCGTATGGCCCAGGTCGTGCGCCAGGGCGATCGCTTCGGCCAGCGGTTCGCGCAGCCCCAGGTCCGCGGCGACGGAACGGGCAATCTGGCTGACTTCGAGCGAATGGGTCAGACGGGTGCGGAAAAAGTCGCCCTCGTGGTTCAGAAAGACCTGGGTCTTGTACTCGAGCTTTCGGAAACTGCCCGAATGAATAATGCGGTCGCGGTCACGCGCATACGGCGAACGGAAATCGTCATCAATACCGTAGAAGCGCTGGTCCGGTCTCATTCGGTGATCTTGTAGCCCTTCTCTTCGAGGCACTTGATGCATTCAGGCTCGACCTCTTTCGGATAGGCGGCTTTCGCGGCAGCCTCGTCTTCGGCCGGGCCGTAGAAACGGCATTCACGCAGGTCCTGGTTGATCTGCTCCTGCGAATACCCTTCCGGGCACATCATCCCGCCGACTCGGATGTTTTTCGTCGAACATCCGGTCAGCCCGACCAGCAGTGCCAATATCAAAGCGTTTGCAATATGCATCATATCTCCCTTTTGTAATCCTCAAAGTCGAGTTTCCAGACCTTGATACCGCAGAAATGGTCCCCCTCGGGACAGGTCGGCCGAATCTTCATCGCAAACCGCGTCGCGCACGGCGGCAGCAGCTCCTCGGCCCCCGGCACCCCCATGGCCCGCAGCTGTTTCACCTGCTCGTAGACGACATCGAAAATCTCCTCCTGGGCGTTGTAGCACAGCCGCATCTGCGCCTTGTGGTGGAACGAAGTAAAGTCGTCGCGTTCGACGAGTTCGATCTCGTGGGCGTTGGAAAGCGCATACGCCGCTTCGCCGAAACCGAGCGTTTCACGCTGTGCTTCGAAGAAATCATAGCCGGCTTCGATCGCGCGCTTATAGATGGAAAACGCTTCGGGATTCCTGGCGATGATCGGCGGCGTATAATACTGCCGCGCATAGATCGATTCGAGCGCGGGCCGGACAGCAGGCGAACGGCGGTGGCGCTGATTCTGCGCGTCCGCCGAAAGCGAAAGACGGGTATAGGTCGAAAACCCGCCAAGAACGCCCTGATCGAGCAGCATCTGAGAATAGCGCAGTACGTCGGCGTAATTCTCGTTGACGTCAAAGGCCGCATCGCCGACAACGTCGTACACTTTGACGTTTTCGTCCGTCACGCCGATCTTGGTCCTGAGTGCCGCCATATCAAAGGCAGGGAACACCGGGGACGCCGCTTTGGCATGCTCGACGAGCGGCGCGAGAGAGGCGTCCATTTCGACCAGTTTTTCGGCAAGAATCTCCGCGAACTGCACCGCTTCTTCACGGCACTCGGGCATCGCCTTTGCCACGGCGATGTAGCGCAGCAGCGTAATGATGTTGACGGTGTGGTAGAGGTAGGCGCTCATCCCGCCGGGCAGCACATAGCGCGCCATCTCCTGCGCTTTTTTTCGGCTGTCTTTTTTACGGAACTTCGGCACGACCGCCTCGACGTCGGGCAGCAGCACCTCGATCAGGCGCTCGTAATCCTCGAAGCACGCGCCGTAATACGCCTCCCACTCGGCCTGGTCCCCGCCGGCCGGGTAGACAAAATTTTCGATCTTCATCTTCGCGTAGCGCTGGGAGACCTGTTCGGAGTTATAGTAGGGGTGCGCGTGCAGCAGGCGCCAGATCAGGTGCCGGCTCATCCCCGAAATCAGCATCGTCACATGCGTGTGCATCAGCGTCGTATGGTGGCCGCCTTTGAAAATGCCCTGGAGCAGGTCGTCTTTTCGACCCCACGATGCGCTCGATTCCGGCGTCACGATCCCATTGGGAAAATAGCAGGTTCGTGCGGCAGAGACCGCGACATTCGACGGGGTGTCGACCTCAAGAAATTCTACCTGCATGGCAACGGCTCCGTTTTTGGATGTATTGTATCAAACCACACTTTAGACACAATCCGCTATTCGCCCCGTTCTCCGAAAAAACTGACGACGACATACAAAACTCCGAAAATGATCGGCGCCGCCAGCAGCACCACATAGGGGTCTTCGAACATAACCAGTTGCTCTTTGATCCACTCCATCATTTTTTCTCCTTATTCGCGAGCCTGACCCGCTGTGCATGCGTAATGGCCACCGCAATGGCATCGGTAATGTCGAGCGGTTTGATCTCTTTGGTGATCCCCAGCAGCCGTTTTACCATGAAAGCCACCTGCTCTTTAGCGGCTTTCCCGTTCCCCGTCAGTGCTTTTTTCACCTGCAGGGGCGTGTATTCATCGAACTGTCCGAACTCCTGCAACAATTTTAGCGTAATCGCACCGCGGAACTGTGCGAGCTTGATCACCGATTTCGGGTTGTGTGCAAAAAAGATGTCTTCCATCGCCACTTCGTCGATCGTGTGCGCCGTGAACAGCTGCTCCAGTGCCTCGACCATCTGCGGGATCTGAAGCTGCAGGGCTTCGGCTTTCATTTTGATCAGACCCGCTTCGATGAGACGCATTTTCGTCCCTTCAAGCTCCAGCAGGGCGTAACCGCAGTTGCGCGTGCCCGGGTCAATTCCGAGAATTACCACTTTATCTCTCCCTGTGAAAAAAGTTATTCACCTGTGAACGATCTTCTTGAATCCCCTGATTACCGATGCTGTAAAGGAGAGAGCTGTAAATTGTCTGCTATAATTCACATCTTTATTCACATTGTGGAAATTATAGCGAACGGGAGCTGCGATGACCATCGGCGATACCATTTTGGAAATGCTCAAAGAGGAGATCAGCGAGGTTGAATACAACCGCTACGTCAAACAGATGCACTTTCTCTCCAAATCTTCGCGCAGCGATCTCGCCGTCTTCGAGGTTCCGAACCCACTGATCGCCAACTGGATCAAAAACCGCTACGCCGCAAAAATCTCCCATCTCTTCGAAGTGAAAACCGGTACGGCCAAGGAAGTCCTCATCCGGGTCAAGAAAGCAAAAACCGGTACGGCGAAAACCGCGGCCGCCGCGAGCCCGGCCTCCGAAGGCCCGAAGCAGTCCATGCTCAATCCCGCCTACACCTTCGAGAACTTCGTCGCGGGCAGTTCGAACCAGTTCGCCTATGCCGCCGCGAAAAGCGTCAGCGAAAAACCGGGGCAGGTCTACAATCCCCTTTTCATCTACGGCGGCGTCGGGCTCGGAAAAACCCACCTCATGCAGGCGATCGGGAACGTCATGCTGCTGCAGGGCAAGACCGTCATCTACACCTCCGTCGAGCAGTTCGTCAACGACTTCACCCGCCACCTGCGCAACCAGACGATGGACCGCTTCAAGGAAAAATACCGCCAGTGCGACCTGCTGCTCATCGATCTCGAAACGAAAATCGCCATTATTAAAAAGAAGTGCGAGATCAACCGGGTCATTCTCGGCAACGACGTCGTCAACTACATCGCCACCGTGATCGACAACAACACCCGCGAGATCGAGGGCATCCTCTCGAAACTGCATGCGTACTCGCAGCTCATGCACCAGGAGATTACCCTCGATTTCGCCAAAAACGCCCTGCGCGAACAGCTGCAGGAAAAAAGCGACAACATCACGATCGACGGCATCATGCAGACCATTGCCAAGGAACTCAACGTCAAACCCAGTGAGATCCGTTCCAAAAAACGCAGCCGCAATATTGTCTCCGCCCGCCGCGTCGCCATCTATCTCGCCCGGGAGCTCACCCCGATGTCCATGCCCCAGATCGCACAGTACTTCGGCATGAAGGACCACAGTACTGTCAGCCATACCATGAAAAAAATCCACCAACTGCTCGAAGAGGATGAAAACTTCAAGGTCAAAATCAACGAACTGCATAACAAAATCACCGCCATGCCTCCGGAGAGTATATAACGGGCTTTTTTATCTATATTTTCTTTGCAAATAAAAAAAGATATAATGTGCCAAGTGAACAGATGTGAAGAACCCTTCTTGCTTTATTCACATGATAAAAGCCCTAAAATAGGTGGTGGTTTCCCCTTTTTCACAAAGAAACGGCGGACTACTATTATCTACTAAAAATTTTAAATATATAACAGGAGCTTCGATGCAGTTCGAAATCGCCAAAGCCGTTTTGGAAAATATCCTGATCCACACCCAGCCCT
>JARROU010000007.1:12943-25550 GCA_037383585.1 Campylobacterales bacterium
ATCACGTCCCACCTCTATTTTGAAGCTTCCGCCTCAAATACCCTGACGATCAAAGCAACCGATTTCGAAATCGGCATTGACATTGAAGCCTCCAATGTCAACGTCATCGAACCGGGCATGGCAACGGCAAACGGCAAAAAACTTCTCGACATTGTCCGCATCCTCAAAGACGGTGAAATCAACCTTGCGACAAAAGACGGCATGCTCGATATTACCCAGGGACATTCCGATTTCCAGCTGCCGATGTACAATGCCCAGGAGTTCCCTGCCTTTGCCGGCATCGAAAACAAACCCAACGTCGAAATCGATTCCGCGTTTCTGATCAACTCCCTGAAAAAAATTACGCCTGCGGCGGATACGAACAATCCGAAATTCGAACTCAACGGCGCCCTGATCGATATCAAAAACGATCAGATCAATTTCGTCGCCACCGATACCCGCCGTCTCGCCGTCATCTCCATCCCGCAAACCAGCGGAGCGGAACTCTCTCTGATCATTCCGAAAAAAGCCATCATCGAGATCCAGAAACTCTTTACCAGCAACATCGATATCTATTACGATGCGACCCACCTGCTGATCAAATCGGACCAGTACACGTTCTTCACCAAACTGATCAACGGAAAGTTCCCGGACTACAACCGGATCATCCCGACATCGACCAAATACATCCTTTCCCTGCCCAAAAGCGATTTCGTCAATGCCATCAAACAGATCACGACGATCTCCAATGATATGAAGCTGACGCTCGAACCCGGAAAAATTCTTTTTGAAAGCCTCAGCGATGAAAACAACAAGGCGACAACGGAGATCGATTTCAATACGGGAATCGATGCGCCCTTCTCTTTTGCCGTCAACAGCCGTTATATCCTTGACTTTCTCGCCCAGATCGATCAGAGCCAGTTTACGCTGGGACTGAACGAGCCGAACCTTCCATTCCTGTTGCAAGAAGACGCGTTCAAAACGATCGGCATAACGATCGGAACAAAATTACGGCGCAGGCAACATTAAGGTCCTCAAAGGACTCGAAGCCGTACGGAAACGTCCGGGGATGTATATCGGCGATACAGGGCATCGCGGTCTGCATCACCTCGTATACGAAGTCATCGACAACTCCATCGATGAAGCGATGGCCGGCTATTGTGACACGATCAATGTCACCCTGACGAAAAACGGAACGGCAGTCATCAGCGATAACGGGCGGGGGATCCCGACGGACATGCACCCCACGGAAAATATCTCGGCGGCCACCGTCGTTCTGACCGTCCTGCACGCCGGGGGTAAATTCGACAAAGACACCTATAAAGTCTCCGGCGGTCTGCACGGGGTAGGGGTCTCCGTCGTCAACGCCCTCAGTAGTTCTCTCTCCATGACCATCTACCGCGACGGCAAGGTCCATGAACAGGAATTCAAACAGGGGATTCCTCAAGCCGCACTCGAAGTAACCGGAAATACCCGCAAACACGGTACGACCATCGAATTCGCTCCGGATCCGTCCATCTTTACCGAAACGGTCATTTTCGAATACGAGTACCTCGCCAAGCGTTTCAAAGAGCTCGCCTACCTCAACCCGAAAATCAAGATCATTTTCAAAGACGAGCGCGACGACCGCAGCGAAACCTATCATTTCGAAGGCGGCATCTCGCAGTTTGTCCAGGACCTGAACAAAAAAGAGCAGGTCGCCTCTGCGTTCGAATACAGTGCCAAGATCGAGGACATCGAAGTCGATATCGCCCTGATGTACAACGATGCCTATGATGAAAAAGTCTACAGTTTCGTCAACAACATCCGTACGCCCAACGGGGGGACGCACGAAGCCGGCTTCCGTGCGGCACTGACCCGTGCCGTTTCCATGTACAACTCCCAAAACGGCAATGCCAAGGAAAAAGACGTCAAGATCAGCGGCGACGACGTCAAAGAAGGTCTCATCGCCATCGTATCGGCCCGCGTACCCGAACCGCAGTTCGAAGGCCAGACCAAAGGGAAGCTCGGCAACACCTACGTCCGCCCGCTGGTGCAGAAACTTTCCTACGAACAGCTCAACAAGTATTTCGAAGAGAACCCGCTTGAAGCCAAGGCGATCGTGCAAAAAGCGCTGCTCGCTGCCAAAGGGCGCGAAGCCGCGAAAAAAGCGCGCGACCTGACCCGCCGCAAGGACTCCATGACGGTCGGAACGCTGCCGGGGAAACTGGCCGACTGCCAGAGCAAAGACGCAACGATCAGTGAACTCTACCTGGTGGAGGGCGACTCCGCGGGCGGTTCGGCCAAGCAGGGACGTGACCGTGTTTTCCAGGCGATCCTTCCGCTCAAAGGGAAGATCCTCAACGTCGAAAAAGCGCGCCTGGACAAGATCCTGAAATCCGACGAGATCACGAACATGATCACGGCGCTGGGCTGCGGCATCGGCGAGGAGTTCGACGAAGAGAAGCTGCGCTACCACAAGATCATCATCATGACCGATGCCGACGTCGACGGTTCGCACATCCAGACCCTGCTGCTGACCTTCTTCTTCCGCTACTTCCCGACCATTGTCGAGAACGGCTACCTCTACCTGGCTCAGCCGCCGCTGTACCGCTACAAGAAAGGGAAAAAGGAGATTTACTTCAAAGACGACCGTGTCATGAACGATTTCCTGATCGACAACGGCGTCGAGTCGCTGGAAGTGGAGGGGATCGGGCATAACGACCTGGTCTCCTATTTCAAGATGGTCGACCACTACCGCGGCAGCCTCGACGCGCTGGAACGCCGCTACTCGCTCGTCAGTCTGATCCGCCATTTCATCGAGAACCCGGATATCATCGGGATGGATTCGGACAAAATGTTCGGCGAGGTCGAGCGCTTCCTGGCCGAACGCGGCAACAATGTCCTCTCGAAACTGGTGACCGAGGAGGAGATCCATCTTTTCGTCCAGACGGAAGAGGGGATGGAAGAGCTGCGCATCAACGACGAGCTCTTCAGCGCACCGCACTTCAACGAAGCGCGATTCGTATTCGACAAGATGAGCGAGTGGGAGATCAATCTCGGCGGCGATCCGCTCGAGATCCTCGAATCGGTCAAGGACTATGCACGGAAGGGTTCCTATATCCAGCGCTACAAAGGGCTCGGTGAAATGAACCCCGAACAGCTCTGGGAGACAACAATGACCCCGGAAAACCGTGTACTGCTTCGCGTGAACATTGAAGATGCCGAGGCCGCAAGCGATGCCTTCAACCTCTTTATGGGAGACGAGGTCGAACCGCGCAGGAACTACATCGAGACCCATGCCAAGGATGTCAAACACCTCGATGTGTAGAGTCTGACCGATGCTGTACCCCGAAGCCAAAGAGCGGGAGAACCGCTTCAAACTCGCCCTGAGGATGGGGCTGCCGGTCTTCGCGCTGGCGGCGATTACGACCGCCTCCGTGCTGCTGCGCTATTTCAATACGATTCCCTATGTGTTCATTATCGTGGCTTTCAGCGTCCTGGGCATCATGGTCTATTACCTTTTCTACCTGATCTACCAGGGATTCAACGAGCGTATTACCGATCCGATCTCCCATGCATTCACGCGGGAATATTTCATGTCGCTGATGCAAAAAGAGCTCAAAAAACGCGACTACACGTTTATGCTGATGAGCGTCATCAACCTCGACGATATCAACCAGCGTTACGGTTTTGCAAACGGAGACAAGATCCTTTACAACATTGCAAACCGGTTTGCGGACTATCTGAGTGAACGCAAGTTGACGCGGGTCCCCATCGGCCATTTTAAAGGCGGGGACTTCATTGTTGCGCTGGAAGGAACCCAGGACCAGTACCGCTCGCTGATGGACGTCATGTGCGTCAAATTCCAGCACCACAGCCTGGAGGATATCGAGATCGAAATTGTGGGTTCCATGACCGACTCGACGCGGACGAAGTCGCCCGAAAAGATCATCGAATGGCTCTATGAACTGCAGAGCGAAAACCAGAAAATGCTTCATGAGAGTGAAGAGGAGGAGGTCGATCCGGATACGATCGAACGGCTGGTGATCGACGCGGTAGAGGCGCGATCGTTCTCCTACCGCTATCAGGCCGCCTATCAGGATGACAAGCCTGTGTTGTATGAAATGGCCGTGAAACTGGTGAGCGCGGAAGGGAAGCTGGTGCATCAGAAGCGCTTTATGCCGGTGATCAACCGGCTGGGACTGCTGCGCCAGTTTGACGAAATCCAGACGGAAGCCGCTTTGAAAGAAGTGCCTTTGCTTGAGGAGGGGCAAAAGATCGCGGTCAATGTGTCGCCGTCTTCTTTGCGCAATCCGCTCTTTTTCGAGCAGATCATGCTGCGCATGTCCAATAACGACCGCTTGAAAGACCGGCTGGTTTTTATCATCAGCGAAAACAACTATTTTCATCAGGTCCGGCAGTTCAATACCCGGCTGCAGGCCTTCAGGCGCACCGGCATCTATATTGCCCTCGACCGGCTGGGCGGGCAGCACTCTGCCATGCGCTATCTGCATGATCTTGAAGTGGACATCGTGCGGTTCGAGAGTTATCTCGGAAAGACGATCACCGACCCGAAAATCGAAGCGCTGCTCGAAGGGCTCCAGCATACGGTTAAAGCGCTGGGATATCAGAGCTGGATACGGATGATCGAAGACGAAGAACAGTATGAAGCCGCCAAAAAAATGGGTATAGATATCCAACAGGGGCGTTATCTCAGCCCCATCGATACCATCTAGGAGTAAATCATGAAATACGGTGAAGAAATTATTGCGAACTTTGACGTGGAAAAGGATCTGGAGATCTGGCCGAACGAACACAAGCGCGATTACATTATCAAGATGACGCTGCCCGAATTCAGCTGCCTGTGCCCGCGCAGCGGCTACCCCGATTATGCGACGATCTACCTGGAGTATACGCCCGATGAGCGCAAGCTCAAACCCAAATGGATGAAGCTGACCGCCGATTTCAATCCGCGCGGAAACGTACACACGGTGATCGAGATAGACAGCCGAACTGTAATCAAATAAAATAGATTAAAAAATATTATATAAAAATTGTCAAATATTTAACGATTGTATGATAAAATTTCCGCGAATTTTATAACCTGTTATTATCAAGGAAACCTTCATGCAACAGTCATTGGCAGACTATTTTATCGTTCTGATGCAGCGGCAGTTGGAGAAACGGAAAGCGGAGGGGGTCGATGCCATCCGAATGGACATGCGCGACGACGGTCTCGATTTTTATGCAGAGCTGAGCGAAGCGGCGCCGTTGAAATATTCGTGCCGCGGTACCAATTACGTCAAACTGCCCGAAGGCGAGTTTTTGATGAAAGCGGCGGACGGTACGGCGCTGCCGATTGACGAAAGCGAATATCGGAACCGCCTGAACTATGCGCTTTCGTGCATTGGGGCCAGCTCCGAATCGGGCGTATCCGTCCTGATCAAAAAGCATATCAAACCCCTCTGATGCGTACCCTCACGCTGATGCGGCATGCCAAGTCGTCCTGGGACGATCCGCTCCTCGATGATCATGACCGGCCGCTCAACGCGCGGGGTGAAAAGGCGGCGCGAATGATGGCAAAACGGCTCAAAGCGCAGGGGTACGAGCCTGATCTGGTGATCGTTTCCTCCGCCCGGCGCGCACAGCAGACGGCAGAGGCGTTGCAGGCGCCTTATCACGACACCTTGAAGATCCGGACCGAACCGCGGCTCTATGAAGCCACAGCCGAAGATTACGTCGATGTCATCCGGGAGGTCGGCAACGAGGTGAAGCACCTGATGCTCATCGGACACAACCCGACGATCGAGGCGATGGCGGCACAGTTGTCCGGCCGGGAACGCCGCATGCCCACCGCAGCCTATCTCCGCGTCGAAATCCCCGTTTCGTGGAATACCTATCAGACAGCGCCCTTCAAAGAACTTGACTTCGATTATCCCAAATCCGAAAGATAGCGTTCCAACCAGGCTTTTGCGCCCGTTTTGTCCGAAAATATTCCCTCAAGCTGGGCGTCGTACGCCCGATCGAGCATCGTTTTGAACTGTGCAGAGGGGCGCAGCCCTGCGGCGATGAGATCGTCGCCGCCCAGCAGCGCCGGACGCGGTTCATACAGCACTCCGAGCTTCTCGGCTTTTTCCAGCAGCCATTGCACGGCATCGGAATGTGTCTTTTTGGGAAAAGTGCCGAGGTGATCGGCCTCCGCGACGGCGGCGATCGCATCAATACGGACACGGCACGCGAGTCTCATGATCTGCGCATCGGAAGCTTTCTCTTTGTAAAGCCGATCGGGTTCGCCGTGATAGCGCACGTACTCCAGCACCGTTTTCACAAGCCGTTTGTCGTCGGTGAGCTGTGCAAGAAAAGCGCAGACGCTGTGCTCGGTCTTCATGGCCAGGCAGAGGGTCCCGAGCATCAGTGCCAGCGGTTTCGCATCGACCGTTGTACGCCGGAGCGCCATGGCGTCCAGAGCGTTCAGCGTATGCATCCATGCACTTCCGCCGTTTCGGTCCGGCTGCTTTTTCAGGGCTTCGAGCTCGGAGAAGAAGGGGGTGATATGCAGGGCATCCATGGTGTGCATCCCGATCGAAGGCCGCGCGGCCTTCAGCAGCAGCTTTTTTATCTCTTCGAAGATCCGTTCTTTCGGGAGTTCCTCCAGCACACCGTCACGCACCATCTTGTGAGCCAGCGTCAGCAGCTGTTTGTCCGGCGTGAGTTCGAAACGGGCGGCGAATTGCACGGCCCGCAGCAGGCGCAGGGGGTCTTCGACGAATGTAGACGGGTCGACGCAGCGCAGCCGGCGCGCTTCCAGGTCGTTCCGGCCGCCGAACGGATCGAGCCAGGTGTGACGGAGGAGATCGTACCCGACGGCGTTGACGGTGAAGTCGCGGCGTTTGGCGGCTGTTTTGAAATCAAACCGTTCAAACGACGCCACTGCGAATCCGTTATGCCCGCGGCCGGTCTTGGTCTCGGTGCGGGGCAGGGAAAGGTCGATCTCATAGGTGCCGAGCCGCAGCTTGAGCACCCCGAACGATTTGCCGACGCTGTTGACCGATCCGAAAGAAGAAAGCAGCTCCGCCAGCGCATCAAGCGAGCCGACGCCGAAACATTCGATGTCGATGTCCTTGCAGGCGATGTCCAGAATCGCGTCGCGTACGTAGCCGCCGACCAGCACGGGCCGGACGCCGTGACGGGCCAGCGTGTCGATGAGCGGGTGTAAAACGTCGGGCGGCTCGAGTCGTGTCTTCATAATGCTATTGTATCCTTTTGGGCGCCGCCGATCACTTTCCGGGCACTGTGCAGGATGATTCACGGTGCCCATTTGCTATAATTGCGGAAAAGAAAAGGGGAAGACCCTGTGAAAAGAGGATGCGATGGGAAGAGCGTTTGAGTACCGCCGTGCGGCGAAAGAGAAGCGCTGGGGCAACATGTCCCGGATTTTTCCGAAACTGGCCAAGACGATCACGATGGCGGCCAAGGCGGGGGGACCGGACCCCGATATGAACCCGCAGCTGCGGCTGGCGATTCAGACCGCCAAAGCGCAGAACATGCCCAAAGACAATATCGAAGCGGCGATCAAACGCGCCAGCGGCAAGGACGCCGCGGACATCGCGGAAGTCAACTTCGAAGGGAAAGGCCCTCATGGCGCACTGATCTTCGTCGAGTGCGCGACGGACAACAACAACCGTACCGTCGCCAATGTGCGCAGCTATTTCAACAAGTCCGGCGGCGAACTGCTCAAAACCGGATCGCTGGAGTTCATGTTCGACCGCAAGGCGGTGTTCGAATTTGAAAAAACGGACGCGATGGACCTTGAAGAGATGGAGCTCGAACTGATCGATGCCGGCCTCGAGGAGCTCGACGAGAACGAAGGCACCCTCTATGTCAACGGTGACTATACGAGCTTCGGTTCACTCCAGGAAGCCCTGGAAGGGATGGGAATCGAAGTGAAGAAGGCCTCTTTGCAGCGCATTCCGAACAATCCTCAAAGCTTCACCGAGGAGCAGATGGAAGAGGTCGAAAAGCTGATCGACAAGCTCGAAGAGGACGACGACGTCCAGGCCGTCTACACCAACATCGAATAAGCTCCCGGCGGGGGCTTCCCGCTTTTTTAATCTGCTACTGCCCTTTTTGTAATCATTCCATACCGGCGATACGTTACTATTTCTGATATCATAGTTGCGTTTTAGGGTATTTCGTACACCTGCGAAGCGCAATGTCCGCAAGGACACGGAAGGATTGCGATGAAAAAACATACCAAAATACTGGCGACGGTGGGACCGGCCTGCGAAGACGTCGATACGATCGAACAGATGATCCGTGCCGGAGCCAACCTGTTCCGGCTAAACTTCAGCCACGGCACCCATGCCTACCACGAAGCGAACCTGAAGCGCATTCACGAGGCGGCGGGGCGCTGCGGCCTGATCGTGGGTGTTCTGCAGGACATCAGCGGTCCCAAGGTCCGCATCGGCGAGATCAACGGGAGCGTGGAGCTTGTTCCCGGCGATACCATCGAGTTCGTCTCCGAGGAGGTCGTCGGCCATTTTGTCAAGCCGCATGTGCTGCAGCTCAGCCTCAACCAGCCGGAGCTGCTGGACAAGGTAAAAAAGGGCGAGGCGATCTATTTTGCGGACGGCTCGCTGCGCACGACGGTCATCGAAGCGGGCGGGAAGGTCGTCTGCGAAGTGCAGACCAGCGGAACGCTCACGTCCCGAAAAGGGGTGAACTTTCCCCAGACATCGCTGGGAATCGATGTCCTGACCGACAAGGACCGGGCGGATATCGCCTGGGGCGTCAAACACGGCGTGGACTTCATGGCGATCTCGTTCGTGCAGACGGCGAAGGATATGGAGGACGCCCGCGCCGAGGTGACACGCCACGGCGGGAAAACGCAGCTGATCGCCAAGATCGAGAAGTTCGACGCCGTCGAGAACATCGACGAGATCCTCGAAGCGAGCGACGGCCTGATGGTGGCGCGCGGGGACCTCGGGATCGAGGTCCCGTTCTACCGCGTTCCCTCCATCCAGAAGATGCTCATCCGCAAGGCCAACGAAAAGAGCAAGCCCGTCATTACCGCGACGCAGATGCTGCTGTCGATGACGCAGGCCGAGCGCGCGACGCGTGCGGAGATCAGCGACGTCGCAAACGCCGTGCTCGACGGCACGGACTGCGTCATGCTCTCCGAGGAGAGCGCCGTCGGTGCCTACCCGGTCAAAGCCGTCGAGACGATGACGCAGACCATCCGCGAGACGGAAAAGATCTACCCCTACCACAAGTTCGCGCAGTTCGAGTGTTTCGACGAGATGGACGTCATCGACGAGTCGGCGGTACTGCTGTCGCAAAAGATCGACGCCAGTGCCATCCTGGCCATGACGGCCTCGGGGCAGTCGGCAAAGAAGCTGGCGCGCTACCGCCCCGAGAACCCCATTTTCGCCGTGATGCACAATGAACGGATCGCCCGGATGCTGACATTGGTGTGGGGCGTTATGCCCGCGTTTCTCACGCGCACCTCGAGCGTGGACAAGATGCTCATCGAGGTCGTACAGAGCGGTCTGGCGCGCGGCGTGCTGGACAAGGACGCCATGTACATCGTCACGGCCGGCGATCCCGTCGGCGTCCCGGGGACGACGAATACCATCCGGATTCTGCGCAAGAACGAGATGGACTACTTTGCATCCGCGCCGCTGAAACGGCGCTCGAAAAAGATGCCTGAAGGATCGGCAACCCTGTTTTAAAGGATTCCTATGAGCGAAACGGCCAACACATGCGACATCGTTATCTTCGGGGGGCACGGCGACCTCTCGCTGCGAAAACTCATCCCGGCGCTGTATCACCTCTGCAGCGACGGCTACCTCTCTGCGCAGAGCCGCATCATCGCGACGAGCCGTACCGAGGTCAGCCGGGAGGAGCATCTGGCTTTGGTCAAGGAGAAGCTGCAGACCTTTGTGAAAGCGGAGTATTTCGAGGAGTCGAAATGGGAAGCCTTCTCACAGCAGCTTGAAGTCGTCACGCTCGATCTTGGGGTGGAGCAGAGCTACGAAGCGCTGGCAAAGATGCTCGGCGAACATCCCGACCGTGAACGCGTCAACTACCTCTCCACGGCCCCGAGCTTTTTTGGTCCCATCTGCAAGGCGCTCAGCCGCTGGGAGCTGATTTCCGAAGGGAGCCGGGTCGTGTTGGAAAAACCGATCGGTCGCGATTTGGCGTCTTCCCAGGCGATCAACGACGAGGTCGCTCGCTATTTCGAGGAGCACGCCATCTTCCGCATCGACCACTACCTGGGCAAGGAGACGGTGCAGAACATCATCGCCCTGCGCTTTTCGAACATGCTTTTCATGCCGCTTTGGAACGCGCAGGACATCGACCATATCCAGATCTCGGCGGCCGAAAGCGTCGGACTGGAGGGGCGCCACAGCTATTACGAGGATTACGGCGCGTTCCGCGACATGATCCAGAACCATATGCTGCAGCTGCTCTGCCTCGTGGCGATGGAGCCGCCGTGTTCGCTCGAAGCCGACAGCATCCGGGACGAGAAAGTCAAGGTGCTGCGCTCCCTGCGCCCCTTCGGAGCGGACGACGTGCGCGACAAGACGGTTCGGGGCCGTTACACGGCGGGGGTCATCGGGACGGAAAAGGTGCCGGGCTACCTCGAAGAGGGGGTGTCGCCGGATTCCGTGACGGAAACCTTCGCGGCCGTGCGGGTCGACGTGGACAACTGGCGCTGGAAAGGGGTACCGTTTTATCTGCGCACCGGCAAGCGCATGAGCCAGCGCTACACGGAGATCGTCGTGCAGTTCAAGGAGGTGCCTTACCGGATCTTCGCGAACCAGGGGCGCTGCATCTCCCCGAACCGGCTCGTCATCCTGCTGCAGCCCGAGGAGAGCATCAAGCTCAAGATCATGACGAAGATTCCGGGGCTTGATGAGCAGATGCACCTGCGCGAGATGGAGCTCGATCTCAACATCCCCGAAAATGCGCCGAGGACCCCAGAGGCGTACGAGCGCCTGCTGCTTGACGTCATCCGGGACAACGCGACGCTTTTCATGCGCCGCGACGAAGTCGAGGCCGCCTGGAAGTGGGCCGACTCTATTTTGCACGAGTGGGAAACGGGGATCGTGCCGCTGAAAAACTACACGGCGGGCACCGACGGCCCGAGCGCGGCGATCGCCATGATCGAACGCGACGGCAGGAGCTGGTATGAAGAGTTCTGAGACGGCCTTTCACCTCTACGATTCGCTCTCTACGCTGCACAAGGCGCTGGCCTACCGCGTTGCACAGGATCTCTCAAAGGCGATCGCAGAGAAAGGGAATGCCACGCTGATGCTCTCGGGGGGCAACACCCCCCGGCCCTTCCTGGTGCAGCTGGCGCAGGAGAACGTCGACTGGGCACGGGTGAAAATCGGGCTTGTCGACGAGCGCTGGATCGATACGGAATCGGGCCAGAGCAACGAGAACCTCGTCCGGACTGAACTGCTCGCGCGGGGGGCGGGATCGGCGAAGTTTTTCGGGATGTACCGCGAGGGGGAGAGCGCGGAAGCGGCGTGCAAAGCGGTGGAAGCGCGCTACCGGAAACTGTACCCGTTCGACGTCGTCGTCCTCGGCATGGGCAGCGACGGCCATACGGCGTCGCTCTTTCCCCACCGTCCCGAGCTGGAGACGCTGCTGAACGGTCCCGCCCTCTGTGGCGTTGCCGAAGCGCCGTCGGAGCCGAAAACACGGCTGTCACTCTCCCTGCACGCCATCGCTGCCGCAGCGCACTGCTATCTTCACATCGAAGGCGGGGAGAAACTGGCCGTTTACGAGGCGGCACTTGACGGCGACGGCGACGTTGCGGCGATGCCCATCCGGGCCATACTGAAACATCCGGACATCGAACTGGAAGTTTTCTATTCATAGGAGTTCCTATGCATTCTGTTATCCTAGAAGTGACCGAACGGATCCGAGAACGTTCAACACGGACTCGAACGCTTTATCTGCAGCGGCTCGATGCCGCGCACCATGCGCATCACGCTACGCGTGAAGTGCTGGGCTGCAGCAACCTCGCCCACGCCATGGCGGCGGAAGCGCCGGATGAGAAGACGAAACTCTCCGGCACGAAAAGCCCGCACATCGGCATCGTGACGGCTTACAACGACATGCTCTCCGCCCACCAGCCCTATGCGACCTACCCGCCGCGGATCAAACGCGCTTTGATGGACGTCGGCGCGACGGCGCAGGTGGCCGGGGGCGTGCCGGCGATGTGCGACGGGGTCACGCAGTCGCAGCCGGGGATGGAACTCTCCCTGTTCAGCCGCGATACGATCGCGATGGGGACCGGGATCGCCCTGTCGCACAACGTCTTCGACGGGGCGCTCTACCTCGGCATCTGCGACAAGATCGTCCCGGGGCTGCTGATCGGCGCGCTCGCCTTCGGCCACCTGCCGGCCGTCTTCGTGCCGGGCGGGCCGATGCCTTCGGGGATCAGCAACGCCGAAAAGGCCCTCGTGCGCCAGGAATACGCCCAGGGCAAGATCGGCAGGGACGCGCTGCTGCGGACCGAATCCGCGTCGTACCACAGCAGCGGCACCTGCACCTACTACGGCACCGCGAACTCAAACAGATGCTTATGGAGGTGATGGGGCTGCACATCCCAGGAAGCGCCTTCGTCAAC
>JARROU010000008.1:0-13744 GCA_037383585.1 Campylobacterales bacterium
CTCCCCTTTCATCAGTCGATACTGTACCAGCTCCGACGCCGCTTCCAGGCTGTACCGTTTCATCGCCATGGATCGGTTGCTTTCGTCGAGCAGCTGCGCCGGCATGAGTGCCCCGTCTGCCAGCCCCAGTGCAGCAGACTCGCCCTTGGCATCCAGGACATCCTCATAGGCCAGCAGGACGCTGCGCTTGGAAGGACGGAAATGTTTTCCCCCGACAAGCCCCTCCGCCTCGGCCGCATGGACCGTCTCCATCGGGATGACATGATAGGTAAAGTGCTCGCGCAGTTTTGCATCCGGCCGGGCGACTTCTATCAGCCACAGCATATTGTAGGAACAGTTTTCATCGAAAAAGAAGTACCAGTTATAGATTTTTTGCAGTTCCCAGATGTGCCGCACCATCGCCATGACCTCATCGTGCGAAAACTCCAGGTCATATTCCCAGACGTCGCGCTGCTCCGTGTCACGATACTCTTTGAGCTTTTCGTAATAAGGCAGCAGGGAATAAAACCCCGGGTAGCCTCCGAAAAGTCCTTTAATGGCGAACACAACGCCATTCTCCTTGTCCGGGTCCGCCCCCGCGGCGTAGTTGACGGCGTAAGAGAGCATCTTCGAGTCGTACGATGAATCGATCCGCAAGAACGTGTGCCCGAACATCGATGCCGGCGAATTGATGTGCGCCGACGAGAACACCAGCGTCACCGACTGCGGGTCCATCTTTTTCACCAGGGTATCATAGGCATCGCACTGCAGCACTGGCAGTTCCTGCAGCTGAAGCTGCTCTTTCAGCCAGTACCGCCGGGCCGGGAAGCGGCACCCCGTGGCGTTGTCGTCGAACCGGGTTTCATGGTAGAGCGCTTCGATCGTCGCGTTCAGCTCCGCAGCCGCATCCTCTTTCCCGCCTTTTGCCAGAAAGAAAGCGGGGTCGTCCACCTCGCTGACCTCCCCGGGCATATGCAGCAGTAGGTGCCAGTACCGGCTCTGGGAGAGCTGCAACTGACGGGCTTTTTCCAGGGCACTTTCCAGTACAGTCGCCTGCAGCAAGGTCACAGACATCAAGAACAGTGTGAATAAACGGTACAAGAAAATAACCTTTGGGAAAGATACGAAAGAAAGGTGGAACCGCAATGCGGTCCCGTAAAGAGGAGTTAGCCTTCGACCGTCGAGATGTTGTCGAGGACATCAGCCATCTTTACATCTGCAGATGTATAGATGCTGTTATAGTTTTTCTGCAGGGATGCCGCGAATGTCGCTTTGTCCTCCACTTTCAGCAGTTCGGCCAGCGTGTCGACGGATTCACCGTGCCCCATCGCTACCTCTTTCGCCAGCTGATCCATATTGGCCGCAACAAAGTCCTCTGCACGCTCATTCATGACGAACTTTGTCTTCTTACAGCCGGAAGTCCCCGATGTGATACCGAAGGTCTGGTTGCCGGACGTACCGTTCGTGGTCGCCTGAAGCGCCAGCATAATCGCTGTGCTGTCATCTTTGATGATCATGGAACCGAGGCCGCAGCCTGTTTGGCTGTTAACACCGGCGAAGACGGCGGTACTGAGTGCAGCTGTCGCAGCAAGACTTACAAGAATTTTTTTCATTGTGACTCCTTCATCGTTTAACGATGGCTCAGTATAAAAACAGTTTCCTTAAATCGGAATAATTATTGACGGAACTAACGCTTTTCCCCATCAGCAGGCAGTTATAGTGTCTCCATCGCAGTCACATTTCCCCGGCTTTCGCGGCCGCATCCGCCTGGGCATTCGCCTCCCAGCCGTTTTCGACGAAGTCGTCGAACACCTTTTTGTTCTCAAACAGGAACACCGCTCGGAAGTCCTTGACGCCGAGCCCGAGACCCACGCCGCCGGAGGCCATATTCATATAGATGTCCTTGCCGGTTTTGTTCACATGGGCCACCCCGGTACCGCCCTCGGCCGACAGCAGAATAAGGTTGACCCCCACATTGCTGAACGCGGCGTACCCGTATGAATTGGCGACCATCTGTTTCGCCTCGGGGGCATGCTTATAGAGCAGCTGCATCGTCTCGTCACGGACTTTCAGACGCTCTTTGCGTTTTTCGTCGTCGCTTTTCCCGCTCCAGAATCCTGAAAACATCACAACAGCCGTGACCGCCAGCAGCGTTGAGAAAACGGTTCTGCGTTTCACATCCATCTTCACTCCCTTGTGTGGTCTTCAGCTATATTGTACCACGCCTTCAAGCGTTGTCATGTACAAACAGGTAAGGGGCACAACGCCAACGAAAACGACTTCTTTGGGATCGAAACTTTTCCCGAGAGTCTTTAGAAAGTAACTTCTTTTTCAACCAGCGTCCGAAGGCGGGACAAAAAATAGTCCCGGGAGACCTCAATGGCCCCCAGGCTTTTAAGATGCTCCGTCGGAACCTGGGCATCGATCATCTCGAATCCGCGTTCTTTCAGATGTTCCACCAAGGCGGCAAACGCCGCTTTGGAAGCATCGCTGACATGCGCGAACATCGATTCGCCGCAGAACATCCCGCCGACGGCGACTCCGTAAAGACCGCCGACGAGTTTCCCGTCCTGCCACGCCTCGACCGAATGGGCATGCCCCATTGCATGCAGCACTTCATACGCCTCGATCATTTCAGGGACAATCCACGTCCCCTCCTGCCCCGGCCGCGGAACCGCAGCGCAGGCCCGGATGACCTCTGCGAACGCCGTGTCAAAACGGATTTCGAAGTGCTTCAGCCGCTTGCGCAGCGACTTGCGCAGTTTGAAATCGTCCAGGTTCAGGATGAGGCGGGGATCGGGCGACCACCACAGGATCGGGTCGCCTCTGCTGTACCACGGGAAGATGCCGCTGCGATAGGCCAGCAGCAGCCGCGAGGGAGAAAGGTCGCCGCCGAACGCGACGATTCCGTTCTCATCGGCCTCGCTCGGATCAGGAAAAGTGAGTTCGTAGCGGATCTGCTGCGGGATCAAACCGCCGCCTCTTCCTCCGCGCCCTCGTATGCGAAAACAATCTCATCTATATAGTCGACACGCACACTCCCGCCCGATTTCAGGCGTCCGAAGAGCATTTCATTGGTGAGCGGGTCCTTGATCTTCTCCTGGATGATGCGTCCGAGCGGACGCGCACCCATGGCTTTGTCGTAGCCCATTTCCGCCAGGTAGCCGCGCGCTTTTTCGCTGAGCGTAACCGAAATATGCTTTGCAGCAAGCTGGGCATTGAGCTCGTCGACGAATTTGTCGACAATCCCCTCAACGACGTCGCGTTCGAGCGGATTGAATTCGATCACACCGTCGAGCCGGTTGCGGAATTCCGGCGTAAAGAACGCCTTGAGCGCCTCGCCCCGCGACAGACTGCTGTCGGCGTTGAAGCCCATGACACTGCGTTCCGTCGCCCCGACGTTGGAGGTCATGATCAGGATGACGTTTTTAAAGTTCGCTTTGTAGCCGTTATTATCCGTCAGCGTTGCACTGTCCATGACCTGCAGCAGGAGATTGATCAGCTCCGGGTTCGCTTTTTCGATCTCGTCGAGCAGCAGTACCGTATAGGGGTGTTTTCGGATCGCTTCGGTCAGCAGACCGCCCTGCTCATATCCGACGTAGCCCGGAGGCGCCCCGACAAGCCGCGACATCGCATGCTTTTCCATGTATTCGCTCATGTCGAAGCGTTCGAAATGCACACCGAGGGTCTCGGCAAGCGATTTGGCCAGCTCCGTTTTGCCGACCCCCGTCGGCCCGGCGAAGAGGAACGAGGCGATCGGCCGCTCTTCGGGATTGAGCCCGGCACGGCTGCGCTTGATCGCCAGTGCGACTTTTTCGACCGCCGCATCCTGACCGATGACTTTGGCACGAAGGTCGCGTTCCAGGTGCTCCAGTTTCACGGTATCGTCTTCGCAGATCTGCGAGGTCGGGATACCGGTCATCTTCGAGATGACTTTTTCCACATCGAGCGCTTCAACGGTATTGCGGTCATGCTTTTTTAAATGGAACGATGCCCCCGCTTCGTCGATCAGGTCGATCGCGACGTCGGGCAGAAAACGGTCGGAAATGTATTTTTTCGACAGCGTCACCGCCGCTTCCAGTGCTTTGTCCTCGTAGGTCAGCTTGTGGTGCTTCTCGTATTTCGGACGCAGCCCTTTCAGGATTTCGATGCTCTCCTCCTGTGACGGTTCGTCCACGTCAATCTTCGCAAAACGTCGGCTGAGCGCACGGTCTTTTTCGAAGACGTTTCGGTACTCGGCGTAGGTCGTCGCCCCCATACATTTCATCGCGCCGGACGCCAGGGCGGGCTTGAGCTGATTCGAGGCATCCATGCTGCCGCCGTTGACGGCACCGGCCCCCACCAGCGTATGGATCTCGTCGATGAACATGATGGCGTTTTTGTGGCCCGTCAATTCATCGATGACGCCTTTGAGGCGTTTTTCGAAATCCCCGCGGTACTTTGTCCCGGCGAGCATCGCGCCGAGGTCCAGGGCATAGACCGGTGCGTCTTCGAGCAGTTCGGGGACGTCCCCGTCCGCAATGCGCAGTGCCAGGCCTTCGGCGATCGCCGTTTTGCCGACGCCGGGTTCCCCGACGAGCAGCGGATTGTTCTTTTTCCGGCGGCAGAGCGTCTGCACGACCCGTTCGATCTCATCGGTCCGGCCGATCACCGGATCGATCTTGCCCTCACGGGCCTGTGACACCAGCTCGATCGTATACTTTTCAAGGTAACTCTCCTGCTCATCCGGAACCGACTGCGTCTGCACGTCCTTGTGCGAGATCACCTCCAGCACGTCGACGCGGTTGATGTCGCTCTCAAGCAGCACCTGGCAGGCGTAGGTATGCTTCTCCTCGTAGATCGCTGCGACCAGGTCGCCGACCTCCGCCTGCTGCTTCTGCGCACTCTGAATGTGACGGATCATCTGATCGATCATCCTTGAGAGCGCTACGGTCTTAAGGGCTCCTGCGTCACGTCTTCGGGAAGCGCTTCCATCGTCATCGAGAGATAGCGGCTCACCATCGTACGCATCGCACTGACGTCGCCCCCGCATTCGCGGATTATGGATATCCCCTCTTTGGATCCGAGCAGCGCATAAAAGACGTGCTCGATCGTCAGGTATTCATGCCGCTGATCCTTTGCATACAGCAGCGCTTTTTGAAAAATTGCATTAAGTTCGGCACTGATCATTACGCTTCCTCCATCGTTGCCTTGAGCGGATAGCCGTGCTCGCGCGCCAGCCGGCTGACCTGCATCACTTTCGTTTCCGCCACTTCGTATGTGTAGACGCCGCACACGCCGCGGTCCTTGCGGTGAATGTCAAGCATAATCTGTTCCGCTTCCTGATAGTTCTTATGAAAAATACTCATCAATACCTCAACGACGAAATCCATCGACGTATAGTCGTCATTGAGTAAAATCACTTTATATTGTTCCGGTTCCTTGACGAGCAGCTCGCCCTCAAGCTCCAGCTCTTTTTTGGTACTCAAACTGTTTCCTTCTTTAACGCGCCGGCACGTTGCAGCTGCCGACAGATACACAAATAGTCTAAATCAAAATTATTCCATGTAGATAGATAGATTAGCAGGGGTTTTGTAAGCAATGACTTAAAGAAGAAGATTAAAGACCGACTGCCCTTTTCAGGGCAACCGGGAAGGGCTAGAGCTTGATAACGTCGCGGGAATATTCCTCCATCGGTACGGTTTTGGCCGACATGGCCACCTTCGCTTTTGCCTTGCGCTTACTGCCGAACTGTTCTTTAAGTTCGCGGCGGAAGCTTCTGAAGAACTCGTGGAATTTATCTTTCCCCAGCACGCCGACGGCCCAGAGTGTATCGTCGCTGCCGACTTCCAGCACGATTGCGGCCATCGGCTGCAGCGCCGGCCCCGATTTCACCCGGCAGCCACGGTCGCATTCGTAGACCGACATATGGCCGTCACAGACGATGTCCCCCTCGAACCGTTCTCCGGGATTGCGATAGGTAATGAAACTGTCATTCTTATTGATATGGGTCAGCTGATGCGGGCAGATGCCGCTGTACGCAACGACCGTGCCTTTGCTTCCGACACCGCCTTTCCAGAGATACTCGTTCCCGTACTCGTCTTTGAGTTTGACGTCTTTTGCCGTCGTTTTGGGAAGATTGACCAGCAGGCATGAAGTACCGGCATAAGGGTAGTTGAACACATAGTTTTCGCCGGTTTTCAGGTCATCAACCTTCAAAGGATTCCCGCCTGCGTCCACAAGCTGAACCTTGGCGTAACTTCGATACAGTGACCCGTCATCGGCAAAAAGCGTGTGCCCGATGCGGGAAGGATCAATCGCGATCACGGCGCCGGTTGCACCGACGACTTTCAAAAATGTTCTTCTTTCCATTTGCTTCTCCTATGCGTTGAACATATCGCGGTACATGCCTTTGGCCCATTCCATCAAACCGCGTCCGTTGTTGATGCCGATGCGTCCGTCCCACGTTTCGTTGGTATAGACGTTGGCAAAGCCGAAACGTTTCGCTTTATCGTCATAGGAGTAGCCTGCGTTGATTGAGATGGCCAGCACCGGATCCATCGCAACCGCCGAATAGCAGATCGTCAGCGGCGATTCCCATGCCATCTCCGCACTGCCGTTGATTTTGCCGGCAATGCGTTTGGCCACATAAACGGCCTCGGTGTTTGCCGTATTTCCGGACTTGCTGAAGCCCATCGGACGAACGTCCCCGGTGCAGTAGATCTCCGGATGGCCGTTGACCTCATAGGTCAGGACATTGATATCGGCCTCCATCTTGTTGAAAATGCTGTCTTTGGCAACCCCGGCCACTTCAAGGAGCTTTCCTCCGCGGACATGCGGATAGAATGCCGCATCCCTAAACGGAATCACATCATCGAAATCGGTGGTAATCTCTTTTTTATCCAGGTCGAACTTGGAGATTTTAACGCCCGGCATGTATTCGATGTAATCAGCGTAAAGCTTCTCGAATGCCGAATGGAATCCTTCCGCCTTGATCGTAATGTCTTCGTTTTCGTCGATCAGGATCACTTTGCCTTCGATTCCCTCTTTTTTGAAATAATCGGCAATCAGACAGGCACGCTCGTACGGTGCAGGGAGGCAGCGGTAATTGCCGCCCGGTACGGTCAGGATAAAGTTCCCCTCTTCAAAGTCAAGTACCTTGTTGCGCAGTGAGATGTGCTCCGATCCCGGTTTGAAACCGGCCGGGTACTCCGTACGCAGTCTCCGCTCCAGCGCGATATCGTCCGTCCAGCCGGAGTAATCGTAATCGATCCCTGGTGCCAGAACGAGATGATCATAGGAGAGATCCCCGTCGCTCGTCATGACAATCTTGTTCTCCTTATCAACACCGACGACCGTCGCGTTGAAGAACGTATAGTTGTTTTCGCGGGCCGCCTGCAGATAGTCGTGCATCAGAAAATCAAGATCAACGGCATCGACCACCCAAAGGTTGCTGATCGGGCAGGACATGAACTCGCTACGCTGCTCAACCAGAACCACATCGGCGTTCGGCGCATACTTCTTCACATATTTTGCCACCGTAAGGCCCGACCAGCCGCCGCCGACAACAACAACGCGCGGCGCGTCCGTCCCCGGAAGGGGTGCATCCGTACCGACACCGACGTTCCCCTGACTTTCAATCTCTTCGCTCCGCGGCACCAGATTTTCCATCTGCGAGCATCCCGTTGCCCCAAGAGCCACGGCTGCGGCACCGGACAGCTTAAGCAATTCCCTGCGTGACAGTCCCATTTTGTCTCTCCTTTTTACTTATGGCAGATCGCACCGTTTTTCGGTGATGACACATTGTCTCGTTTGAGACCTTAATGAAGGCTTTATTATTATAAAGCCTTATATATTATGACAAGAATGTGATACAGGTTTATCAATTCGGAAAGAGGCTCCCGTCTAAAAACGGGTAGCAGGGAAAGACGAGACGGAACCTACTGCGCTTCCACGAGCCGGAAGCCGATCGTCTCACTGCGGTAGGTTGGGATATTGGATTCACGGTAATAAGGGGAGAGGGCATCTCCTTTGCTCTTGAAGGAACCGCCGCGGATCACCTTCATAGCGTGCTCGTCTTCGACCGCTCTCTCCGCATAGGAAGGAGCCCCTTCATAATTCGGAGCGGCCGCATCAAGACACCACTCCGCTACATTGCCCGCCATATCGAAAAGACCGAAGGCATTGGGCTGCAGCAGTCCGCGTGAATGCACGAAACCGTGGGCATTAAGCGCCATCCAGGCAAACTGCGCCGCATTGGCTTCAGTATCGCCCCAAACATACAGAGTATCACTGCCGGCACGGGCGGCATATTCCCATTCCGCCTCCGTCGGCAGCCGGTAGTGCTTCCCTGACATCTCGCTGAGCCATGCCGCATAGCGGTTGGCATCTTCCCAGCTCACATAGGCCGCCGCCGCACTCTCATTTTTCAACAGTTTTTTCTTCCGGTACTTTGTCCCCGTGGCTTTGAGAAATGCCGCATACTCCTGATTGCTCACTTCATACTCACTCATTTTGAATGCTTTTTTTACTGTGACCATATGGACAGGCTTACTCTTTTCAAACCGCTCCGAACCCATCAGGAAAACGCCCTCGGGAATTGTCACCATCTCGACCGGTTCATAATAGAGCGTTTCGGTTGCACGCTTTTCAGCCGCTTCCCCTGAAGCCAGGGCAGCCTGCTCCGCCTTCAGACGTGCAAGGGCTTCTTGCTGTGCTTTGAGTTCCGCTTGGACTTGTTTCAGCTCCTGCTCTTTCACCGTGGCCGCACCCGCCGTCTCGGCAGACGTGCTTTCTTTTTTCCTGAGGCCCGCAATACGTTTTTCGGCGGTTTTTTTGTACCCGGAATTCGGGAAAGCGATCAGGAACGCTTCATAACCGACGATGCTGTTTTTCGCTTCGGCACGCTGCCAGGCCTTGTCGGCCCGTGTCAGCAGTCTGTTTGGAACGTTGAAATAAAAATCCGCTTCGGCGATCCGGTATTTCGCACCGCTTTTCGCAAGCGTTTCCGCCACCGCATCCATATCATCCTTGTTGCTGCCGACCGAGCGGGTCAATCGCCGGAAGAACGTGGAATGGTCCGCTCCCCCGTTCCACTTCACCAGCACGTTCGACTCTTTGACGCCTTTGAGCACCGCGAGAATTCGATCGCCGTTTGTCGTGTTCTTCTTTCCGTCATAACGATAGGCGTCGACAACCCCCAGAGTGACTCGCGGGCTACGGCGCTGCAATTTCATCAGCAGAAAATCGAAACTGACCGCAGCCAGGCGAAGCTGCTCGACGCTTTCGAGTTCCATTGCCGCAGGCAGAAGCCATGCCTGCGAATTGTATGTGACCATACGACCGCTGTATACCAGCGCAACCACCGAATTGGGAGAAATTTTTCGGTCAAAAGAACGGAACGTTTTGATCAGATCGGCACGATCCAGATTGTATGCCGTCACCGTGTCAAATCCTTTGGCCTTTAAAAAAGAAGCCATCTCTTTGGCCGAAGCAACGGCCTTGTCGTCTTCCGTTTCACTCGCAAGCCCGTTGGCAACAACGAAAGCATAACGTTTCTCGCTCTTCATCTGCTCAACCGTTGCAGAAAAAAGCAGCGCGACTCCCAGCACGAAAAACAAAAAGATATGACGCATACTGATCCTTATATTGCTTTTTTAATTCCAGATATTATCATTTCCTTAAACTTACAACCCTATTAAAATTATCTTTTTTAATGCTAAGGTTTTTATTTTTGACAATAATGTGAGAACAGATCTTCCCTAGACGTTCCGTGCCGCAGTGATGAAATCCTCGATGATATCATCGGGATTTTCCAGGCCGACCGACACGCGGATCAGACCGGGCGTAATCCCCAAAAAAGCGCGTTCGGTGTCACCGAAATCACTGTAAATCGTCGAAGCCATATGCAGTGCCAGCGTCCTGCTGTCACCGACATTGGCCGTGATCGTCGCCAGTTTCGTATGGCGCAAGAACGCATAGGCGGCTTCCGCCGTTCCCATATCGATCGTAAAGAGAGGCCCTGCTCCGTTTTTGAACTGCGTGCTGTACCGGTCGTGATGCGGATGTTCTCTCAACGCCGGATGATTGACATTCAGTCCCGCTTCTTTAAGGGCATGCACGATTTTCTCGATACTGTCGACCACCCTGTCAAGGCGCAGCGGCAGTGTTTCCAGCCCCAGCATCGTCAGATAGCTGTTAAACGCCGACGGGCTCATACCGAAGTCGCGCATCGCCCGCTTCTTTCCGACGGCGATCAGCGCCGTTTTCCCCATCTTCTCGACGAACTTGTGGATCGGGGCGTACCGTGGCGTTTTGAATTTGTCTTTCCCTTCATTGATCGCACGGAAGACGGCGGCCCCGCCGAGGGCGGAAGCGTTGCCCGCGATCAGCTTCGTCGTCGAGTAGACGACGATGTCCGCCCCGAGTTTCAGCGGCTGGATGCTCAGCGGCGTGACGGTATTGTCCACCATCAAAGCGATCCCGTGGGCATCGGCGATCGCCGCGACGGCTTCGAGATCGGGCAGACGCATGTTCGGATTTCCGACGCTCTCAAGATAGATCAGTTTCGTTTTCGCGTTGATGACCGACTGAACCTCTTCAAGCGCATCGACGTCAAAGAAGGAAGTTTTGATGCCGAAACGTGACAGGGTCTCGTTAAAGAGCGAATACGTCCCCCCGAACAGGCCCCCGATGCTGATGATCTCATCCCCGCTTTCGAGCAGCGACATGACCGCCAGCGTGGTGGCTGCCATTCCCGAACTCGTGGCAATGGCACCGGCGCCGCCTTCCATCTGCGCCAGAAGGCTCTCCAGTCTGCCCGATGTCGGATTGCCGACCCGCGCATAAAGCGGTTTTTTGACGCTGCCGTCGAAAATACCTTCCGCCGTCTCCGGATCCCCGTAGGCGAATGCGGCCGAATTGGCAATGACGGGTGAAACGGCCCCTTCCTTGGCTCCGGCTCCCTGCACGAACTGTGTCGTAAACGCTTCAAAACGATTCATCTTTAAACCTGTCCAGTGTAGAATAAAGACCAATTATATCTCAAAGAGGTTTAGGTGGCACAACACATTTTTATCACAGCAACCAATACGGAAATCGGTAAAACGTATACAACCGTCAAGCTGATGCATGCCTTGAGCGCACGAGGCTACCGTGTCGGCGTAGTCAAGCCGATTGAAACCGGGGTCGAGGAGGTCCCCGCCGACGGCGCGCTGCTGCTGCAGGAGCTCAAACAGCTCAATCCGAAGGCCTGGTCTCTCGACATCGATGATATCGTCCCCGTCCGCATGCAACTTCCCGCTGCTCCCATGGTCGCTAAAGGAGATGCATCGATCGACTGGGCCGCGATCGACCGTGCCGTGGAGGCCATAGACGCACTTTGCGACGTCTGTCTGATTGAAGGCGCCGGCGGTCTGCTCGTCCCCGTCGACGGCCGGACCGACATGATCGACCTGGCAGCGCGCTATCAAGCCAAAACGCTGCTCGTATCGCACTGCCGCCTCGGCTGCATCAACGATACGCGCCTCAGTCTCGAAGCCTTGCGCCATCGCGGCATCGCGCACGAATGGGTCCTCAACTGCAAGGGGGACATCGCGGGCTTTGCCGAAACATCGCAACCCTATTTCGATAAAGCCTTCCCGGAATGGCTCCTGCTGCAACGCGATATTGAGCGACTTTGCGACGCCCTTTTGCTATAATTCTTCAAAAATAAAAGAGGGTATATGCAGCATCTCATTCGCACCGACGACTTCAGCATCGAAGAGATCATCTCTCTTTACGAAGATGCTGATCTTTATACGCAGGGCGGTTTCCATCGCATTTTAAAAGACCGCATCATCATTACGCTCTTTTTTGAAAACTCGACCCGGACGCGCAGCTCTTTCGAGATTGCCGCGAAACGCCTCGGCGCGGAAGTCGTACACCTTGATGTCGGCAAAAGTTCGACGAAAAAAGGCGAGACCCTCGTCGATACGGCCATGAATCTTGATGCCATGGGGCCGGATGCCATCATCGTCCGCCATGCCAATGCCGGGGTGCCGAAAATCCTCTCCAACCATACCCGTGCCTCCATTATCAATGCCGGGGACGGTGCCCATGCCCATCCGACGCAGGCACTGCTGGACCTTTTCACTCTGCGTAAGCATTTCGGCGACGTCAGCGGAAAACGGATCGCCATCGTCGGGGACATCAAAAACTCCCGCGTCGCCAACTCGAACATCGAACTGCTGCAGCGTTTCGGCATGGAGGTGACGCTGGTCAGCCCGCCGCAGTTTATGCCGCATACGGCGCTGCCTTCAACCTATCACCTCCAGGACATCGTCGATAATGTCGACGCCATTATGAGTCTGCGTACCCAGACCGAACGGCACTCCCAGCCGAGTTACGCTTCACTGCAAGACTATGCCAGCGACTTCTGCCTGACAAAAGAGCTTGTAGGTGATCGGGACATCATTATCCTGCACCCGGGACCGGTGCACCGTAACATCGACATCGACGACGATCTTCTCGCGGATCCACGCTGCAAAGTCCTGGAGCAGGTCTCTAACGGCGTTTCCGTCCGAATGGCTGTGCTCAAAAAACTGATCCTTGATGGCAACCAGTAAAATAAATACCCTCTGCAGCCAATCTATCCCCTGTCTTTTCATCACAGATTTTGAGGGGAATCACCTCTCATGCTACTCCCTGGATGAATTGGAAACAGAGAACATTGAATTCTCTTTCAAGGGAAAAGGGCTTATTCATAAAAACACACTGACAATACACCCCGTTCGATTCGAGAAGTACAAAGAAAAGCTCGAACGCGTAAAGGAATATATCCGTGGCGGTGAAACCTATCTTCTTAACCTGACCCAGCCCACGCCGATTGAGACCGATGAAACGCTTGCATCGATTTATGCAAAAGCCAATGCACCGTTCAAGTTGCGTTTTAAAGATCAATTCGTCTGTTTTTCACCGGAAAAGTTTATCGAAATTATCGATGACAAGATCTACACCTATCCCATGAAAGGGACAATCGATGCTTCATTGCCCAATGCAGATCAAACGATTCTTCAAGATGAAAAAGAGATGGCAGAGCACCTAATGGTTGTAGATCTATTGCGTAACGATCTTGGTATGGTCGCTCGCAATATCAAAGTTGAGAAATTTCGATATATCGACAGCATTCGTGCCGGCGGCAAGAAGTTATTGCAGGTGAGTTCTAAGATATCGGGCCAATTGCAGCCCGGCTGGCAAGGACGGATTGAAGGAATACTTCGCACACTGCTTCCTGCCGGCAGCATAAGCGGCACACCGAAGAAAAGAACGGTGGAGATCATCAAAGAAGTCGAAGGCTATGACAGAGGCTATTTTACAGGGGTTTTCGGCTATTTTGACGGCAAAAACCTCTACAGTGCCGTCATGATCCGTTTTATCGAGAAAAATGAACAGGGATTGGTCTATAAAAGCGGCGGAGGTATTACGATCGACAGCGATGCGAAAAAAGAGTACGAAGAGTTAATCGACAAAATCTATATTCCGTAAAGAGAAGTATCTATACAACTCTAACGCATGAGAGCAACGTATGATTTGCATCGAACGTTAATCGTTTTAATGTTGGTTTCTAGTAAAAAGGTACTTGATTGTTCAGATTATAAAGTTTTGGGGATAAGTTAAGAAGGTAAAAGTCCGAACCAGGCGGCGACCTAGTTTTCCAACCCTGAAAGGGTCAGTATCATCAGCGATGAGAGGCTTAGCTTCCGGGTTCGGAATGGGACCGGGCGTTTCCCTCTCTCTATAGCCACCT